>CBIHPL010000133.1:0-8369 GCA_966212005.1 uncultured Asticcacaulis sp. | reverse complement strand
CCGATGTCGACTTTTCCGGTTCCGGTCGACGGCGGTCGGTCAGGCCGCGCCAGCCATCGTCCGTTTCGACGCGGGCGACGATGCGGTCCATGATGGTGACGGCTTCGACCGGATACTGGCCGGCGGCGGTTTCGGCCGACAGCATAACGGCGTCGGCGCCATCGAAGACGGCGGTCGCCACATCGGAGGCTTCGGCGCGCGTCGGCGTGGGGGCCGAGATCATCGATTCCAGCATCTGGGTGGCGACGATGACCGGCTTGCCCATCTGGCGGGCCGTCATGACGATGCGCTTTTGCGCCAGCGGCACTTCTTCGGGCGGCAGTTCGACGCCCAGGTCGCCACGCGCCACCATGACGGCGTCGCTGAGGCGCATGATTTCTTCGAGATTGTCCAGCGCCTGTGGCTTTTCCAGCTTGGACAGCACCCAGGCGCGGCCCTTGATGATACCCTTGGCTTCAATCACGTCCTCGGGACGCTGAACGAAGGACAGGCCGATATATTCGACCCCGCGCTGCAGCGCGAATTCCATGTCGGCGCGGTCTTTTTCGGTCAGGGCGGGAATCGGCAGGACGACATCGGGGACGTTGACGCCCTTGCGGTCCGACAGGCGGCCGCCGGTAACGACGATGGTTTCGAGATGGTCGTCACGGACATGGGTGACGCGCAGTTTCAGCTTGCCGTCATCGAGCAGAAGGTGCGAACCGATCTGGGCGGCGGCGATGATTTCCGGATGGGGCAGGTTGGCGCGGCGCGAATCGCCCGGCGTCGGGTTCAGATCTAGACGGAAGGTCTGGCCAGGATTGAGCACTACAGCGCCGCCCAGGAAACGTCCGACACGCAGCTTGGGGCCCTGGACGTCGGCCAGGATGCCGATCGGACGCTTCGACTTTTGTTCCAGTTCACGGATCAGCTCGATGTTGCGGCCGTGATCCTCGTGGCTGCCGTGGCTGAAATTCAAACGGAACACATCGGCGCCGGCGTGCAGGAGTTGCGTCATCATCTCCAGGTTCGAGCTTGCAGGCCCGAGTGTGGCAACAATCTTGGTTTTACGGCGGCGAAGGATTTTCAAGGGCGCGACTCTTCGTCTGGGAAGGGATTTTGAGCGCGGGCACAAAGCCCATCTTATGGCATTGGGTCAAGTCAAAACTTGAGGAATCCTTGAAACATCAAGACTGACAGCGGTGACATCAGAGCCTTCAATTGTCTGATTATTATCAGCGTTATCGCTAACATGCCTTGCCGCACAGGCAATGCTGACGTAAGGATCACCAGTGGTTGATGGTGCGGCTGAGTCTTGGCGGCGCCGAAACCCCCGCTTCGCGACCCTGCATCCCGCTCCCTCCTGAGGCGCGCGGTCTGGCGGCGGTGCAGTGATGTGATAAAAGTCGATACCGGCGGAAGAAACGCACATTTTTCGCCGAATGCACTTGCAAAGAGTCATTTTTTGCAATTTGATTTATTTAATCGGGGGAGGCTAGGTGTGCGCCGGCTTTCACCATAACTGTGCACAGGTAGGTATATGTCCTCTTCCTCAGCAACGGCTAAACCCGGCGGCGGCCTTGCGCTCGCTGTGGTCTATGTAACGTGTCTCTTCTTCATATGGGCGCTGGTTACCAACCTGCTAGACCCGCTTCTGAAGACCATGAAGACCGTCTTCACCCTGACGCCCGTCCAGGCCAACCTGACCGGCTTCGCCTTCTTTATCGCCTACTTCATCATGTCGCTGCCGTCGGCGGCCTTCCTGTCGAAGTTCGGTTACGCCAACTCCGTCATGGTTGGCCTGGGCGCCATCGTGGCCGGCTGTTTCATGGCGCTTGGCGCGGCGCAAATCCAGACCTACACGCTGGTGCTGATCGCCCTGTTCGTCATGGCTTCGGGTGTTACCCTGCTGCAGGTCGCGGCCAACCCGCTGATCGCCTCCATGGGCAAGCCGGAAGACTCGGCTTTCCGCCTGAACCTGTCGCAATCCTTTAACAGCCTTGGTGCTGCCTGCGGTCTGTGGTTCGGCGCCAACTTCCTGCTCAAGGGCGATATCTTCGAAAAGGACGTCGTGATCACCGAGCCGATGCGCCTGGAAGCGCTCAGCTTCGTCTCCAACGTCTACTTCGCCATCGGCGCGGCGCTGGTTATCTTTATCGGCGCCATCTTCCTGGTCCGCCACAAGATCACCGCGGCCGCTCCCACGACCGGCAAGCTGGTTCTGCCGTTTGTTGCGCTGACCTCGAAGTGGGCCAACCTGGGCGCCATTGGCATCTTCCTGTATGTCGGCGCCGAAGTCGCGATCTCGCTGAACCTGCTTCTGTTCATCGAACAAAAGAGCATCCTGGACCTGGATGCCCAACTGGCGGGCAAGCTGACCACCTTCTACATGGTCTTCGCCATGATCGGCCGCTTTGCCGGTTCGGCCCTGCTGAAGTTCGTCCGTGACTACGTCATGCTGACCGTCGTGGCCCTGGGCGCCATCGCCCTGTCTCTGGTCGTTATCTTCACCAAGGACATGGTGCCATCGGCCCATGAGGGCATGATCAATGTTGTTCTGTCATCGGTTCCGGTTACCTCGGGTCTGATCCCGGCTTTCGCCGCCCTGCTGATCGGCCTGTTCAACTCGATCATGTTCCCGACGATCTTCACGATCACCCTTCAACGCTCGACCGCGCCGACCTCGGCGACCTCGGGTCTGCTCTGCATGGCCATCGCAGGCGGCGCTGCCCTGCCGCTCGCCTTCGCCAAGATTCAGGAAATGACTGGTTCGATGTCGCTGGGCTTTATTGCTCCGCTCATCTGCTACGTCTACGTTCTGTGGTTCTCGTTCGCCTGCCGCAAGGCACCGACGCACGCCATCGAAGAAGGCGTCTCGGGCGGCCACTAAGTATCGATATGCGTAACCCGGCGTCCGGCAGCACCCCGCAAGACAGGTGCGCCGGAGGCCGCATCTTAATAAGAAAAGCCGTCCGGCCACAGGACGGGATACATAACAATCGCTAAGCAGGACCCTTTGAATGTTGTATGTCGGTGTTGATTTTGGCGGCACGAAGATCGAAGCCGCTGCCCTGTCGCAGGACGGAGACTTCCTGTCGCGGCAAAGGGAGCCTAATCCCGGCAACTACCACGATGCCATTCGCACGGTGTGCGAACTGATCGGCCGTGTCGAAACCGAAGCCCGTCAAAAAGATCCCAACCTCGCCCATCGCATAGGCACCATCGGTGTCGGCGCTCCCGGATCGGTGAGCCCACGCACCGGCGTAATGCGCAACGCCAATTCCACCTGGCTCAATGGCAAGACCTTCCGCGAAGACCTCGAGGCCGCTCTGCAGCGCCCGGTCCGCCTCGCCAATGACGCCAACTGCCTGGCACTGTCCGAAGCCATCGACGGCGCCGGCAAGGGGCTGAAATCCGTCTTCGCCATCATCATCGGCACGGGCTGCGGTGGCGGCCTGGTCGTCGATAATCGACTGGTCGAAGGCGCCAACGGCGTCACCGGCGAATGGGGACACATCCCCCTGCCGTGGCCGCAACCCGACGAATTCCCCGGACCGACCTGCTGGTGCGGCCAGAAAAGCTGCCTGGAAACCTGGGTCTCCGGATCCGGTTTTGCCCGCGACTTCCATCACGTCAGCGGCCGGGCCATGAAGGGCGAACAGATCATCGAGGCCATGCGCGCAGGCGACCCGGATGCCGATGCGGCCTTCGACCGTCTGGTCGATCGTCTGGGCCGCGCCCTGGCCGTAGCGATCAACATGATCGACCCAGACGCCTTTATCTTTGGCGGCGGTCTGTCGAACGTGCAGGAACTCTATGATCGCCTGCCGGGCAAGATCCGCCCTTACGTCTTCAGTGATTCCTGGTCGGCGGTGCTGGCTCCGGCCAAGTGGGGCGATTCGTCCGGCGTGCGTGGCGCGGCTCAGCTCTGGCAGCAGGGCCGTTAAGCATATACAGTTGGCCGAATATGACGGAGCCGGCCATGATCGCTAAATTCAAGATATCGAAGCTTGCGCTGATGGCCGCTGCCCTGTGCCTCGTCGCCGGTACGGCCGATGCGCAGTCCAAGCGCTGGCGCGGCAGCTTCAAGGGCAATACGACAGCGGTCAAAAAGGCGCCGGCCAAGAGCTGGCGCGCCGAAGACTATCCGCAGGAAACACAAGCAGAGACCCCTGTTGACACCCAGGCCATCGCCCCGTCGACCGTGGCCGATGGTCCGCGCGGCGATGTCGAAGTCACCGTTGCCGGCGGCCGGATCGGTGGCGAGCGGCTGGACGACGGCTCGGTCGTTTTCAAGGCTGTCCCTTTCGCCCATCCGCCCGTCGGAAACCTTCGCTGGACGCCGCCGCAGGCGCCTGCGGCCTGGAGGGGCGTCAGGTATGAGACCCGGAGCGCACCGGCCTGCCTTCAGGTCTCCTACGGCTGGAATGCCGATATGGCGAAGACCAGTTCCGAGGACTGCCTCTATCTCGAAGTTCGTACGCCGGAAATGCATCCGGATGCTCCCTTGCCGGTCATGGTCTTCGTCCACGGCGGCGCCAACCGCGCCGGCAATGGCGCAGGGACCGTCATGTCCGGGCTGGTCGACGAAGGCGTAGTCCTGGTCTCGGTCCAGTACCGTCTGGGCGTGTTCGGCTTCCTGTCGCATCCGGCGCTGACGGCCGAGGGCAAGGGGGCGTCGGGAAATTACGCCCTGATGGACCAGATCAAGGCTTTGGAATGGGTACGCGACAATATCGCGGCCTTCGGGGGCGATCCGGACAATGTCACCCTGTTCGGCCACAGTGCCGGAGCGCAGGATGTGGGATTGCTGATGGCCTCGCCGCTGGCCGACGGACTGTTCGACAAGGCGATCATCCAGAGCGGGCCGCCCCAGTTCGGCCTGCCGCCGCGTTCGCTTCGCGAGAACGAGGCCATGGGGATCGAACTGGCGCGGCAGTCCAGCCAGGGCGACCCGGCCGGGCGCGACGCCTTGGACGCGCTGCGCATGGCCCCGGCGATCGCCCTGCAGGAAACGGCCGACACGCTTACGCCGCCGGTCGACGACGCCAGTTTCATCTGGCTTCAGGCCGTGATTGACGGGCACGTATTGCCGAAATCACCGTACGAGGTTTTCCGCGCGCACGAACAGGCCAAGGTGCCCCTGATCATCGGTACGTCAGCGCAGGAACTGGGGCTGCACGGTGGTGAGGCGGCGATCTATCCGACGGTCCACGAGGCCTTTGGCGCCAATCGCATGAAGGCCTTGAGCTTCTACGGCATTGACACCAAACTTCGCAGCAAGCCGGATCCGGTGCTGGGCGATACGGCCATGCAGTTGTCGACGGACCTGATGATGCGCTGTCCTTCCGACTGGACGGCGTGGCAGGTCAATGCCTCGGGCCAGGATACGTGGCTCTATCAGCTGGATGTCGATGCGTCCGGCGGTGTGGCGCATCACGGCTCGGAACTGGCCTTTGTGTTCAACCGTCGGCCGGGGGACAAGGCGGCACGTGAATGGCCGCCGCTCTTGGAACACTGGGCGCGGTTTGCTGAAACGGGCAATCCGAACGGTGACGGGCTGCCCTTCTGGCCGTTTTATGGGTCTGACGGCTATTATCTGCAATACGAACACAAGGGACCGGTGGCGCGTAAAGGCATGCGTTATGAGGTCTGTCGTTACCGTGACACGCCGTAAGTAGAAGGCCCCGCCACCACGCCCTTCGGGCGCGGTCCCCCCTCCCATGACTTCGGCACAGGGACGAGATAAAGCGCGATCACTCCTCCCTGTCGCGTAGCGATGGGGAGGGGGACTATCGAGCGCAGCGAAGATGGTGGTGGGGTTTCTTGCTTTCTTGGCCCCAGGTACCGTAAAAGACGGCATGTCAGAAATCCCCTCCCAGTCCCTCAGCGGCCAGATCGTCGATGGCGAACACCAGTTGCTGGTGCGCGTCTATTACGAAGACACGGACTTCTCCGGTGTCGTCTATTACGCAAACTACATGAAGTTCTTCGAACGCGGCCGGTCGGACTACCTGCGGCTTATCGGCATCCACCATACCGAACTGGCAGCCCTGCCGGAACCGCTGGCCTTTGCCGTTGCCCATATCGACATCCGCTACCGCGCGCCGGCAAAGATCGACGATATCCTGCTGGTGCGGTCGCGGCCTACCGGCATGAAGGGGGCGCAGTTCTTCCTGCATCAGCGCATCGAACGCGACGGCGTCCTCCTGTGCGAAGCGCAGTTCACGGCGGTCTGTATCGACTTTAAAAACAAGCCGCGACGCCTGCCCAAGGCCCTTGCCGGGGTTATTGAAAAGACTGTTGCCAAAACACAGTTAGGCTAAAAACCGCCGACAAAACGCACCAACGCCATAGAAATGTCGCCAAAACTGGTGCAATGTGGCGATTATTCAGGGATTAACCACATCGGGGACCACCTCATGGCCGCCACGAACGCCGCCGCCGGCTTGGATTTTGTTCAGCTTTTCATGCATTCCGACTGGGTCATCAAGACGGTGATGATCGCGCTTGTCCTGGGTTCGCTGTGGTCCTGGGCGGTGATTATCCAGAAGGTCATGCTGCTGGGCAAGGTCAACAAGGAGGCCGATGGTTTCGAAGGCGTGCTGGCCTCCGGCCGTCCACTCGACGATATTGCCGCGGGTCTCGGCACGCATCCGAAGGAACCGTTCCAGAAGCTGCTCGTCATCGTCACCCGAGTGTGGCGCGACAACAAGAGCCGCTCGTTGAGCGGCGCCCAGGGCGATATCGTGCTCAACCAGGCTGACCGTGAACTGAACCACGTCATATCGACCGAAGCCGAGTCGATGGAGCAGGGCTTAAGCCTTCTGGCGGTCATCGCCACCGCATCGCCCTTCATCGGCCTGTTCGGCACGGTCTGGGGGATCATGAACGCGTTTTCGGCCATCGCGTCTCAGGGCGATACCAATCTGGCGACCGTGGCTCCCGCCATCTCCGAGGCGCTGTTCGCGACGGCGCTTGGCCTGGCCGCCGCTATCCCGGCCTATATCGGCTATAACCTGTTCAACACCAAGATCGCCCGCTTCGTCGCCCGCATGGAAGGCTTTGCCGACGAGCTGATGGTGTCGCTGACCCGTCGTGTCGGCGACAAGATCGCGAGCTAAGGGGAGGCTGCCATGGCCCTTGGTGGCGCATCATCCGGAGGTGGCGGACGCCGCCGCTCCAGCCGTCGCGGCAAGCGCGCGGCCCTGGCCGAAATCAACGTCACGCCCATGGTCGACGTCATGCTGGTGCTTTTGATCATCTTCATGATCTCGGCGCCGCTTTTGACCTCGGGCATCAAGATCGACCTGCCCAAGACCGAAGCTGCCGCGCTCAAGGACGAGGGCGATCCGGTCACCGTCTCGGTCGATGCGCAGGGTAAGATCTACGTCATGGACGACGAGGCGAGCTATGACCAGTTGGCGCCGCGTCTGCTGGCGATCACCAATGGCGATACGTCCAAGCCCATCTATGTCCGTGGCGCGGGCGCCGCGACGTGGGAAACCGTGGCCCAGGTCATGGGCCGGCTATCCAAATCGGGCTTCGTGAAGATCAATCTGTTGACCGAAACCATGGGCGGCCAGTCGGGAGCGGCTTCCTCCAGCGCAACGGTGACCCGGTAAGGCATGAAACGGTTTAATACCGCCCTTGTCCTGTCTATTGTGCTGCACGCCGGCGTGCTGGCGCTTGCCTATGTAAGCTGGAAGACGGCGCCGCCGCCACTGACGATCGCCAGCGTGCCGATCGAGCTCGTGTCGGAAGTGCCGATGCGCGAACAGGCAGAGGCGCCGGTGGACGAACAGGCGGTGAAGACGCCAGAGCCCGAACCCGCGCCGCCCGAGCCCGTCGTCGAACCCAAGCCGCAACCCGCGCCCAAGCTGCCTGTGCCGGCACCGCAGAAGCCGGCGACGCCCAAGCCCGAGCCCAAAAAGCCTGAGCCTCCCAAGCCGGAACCCAAGAAGGCCGCGCCCGATCCCAAGGGGGTAAAGAAGCCTGAACCGCCCAAGCCGACGAAGCCCAAGACATCCGCGGCCGATGACCTGCTGGCGCGTCTGGCGGCTGCCCCGGCGCAATCGAGCAGCAAGAAGCCGGCCCAGGCCAATACGCGCCGCACCGACGGACGGTCCAATCAGGGCACGGCGCCCGCCGATGCCGGTACGCAGGCCGCCCTGACCGCCTTGATCAACAAGCTGTCGAACCTGTGGAATCCTAACTGCGATGTGCCGGGGGCGAAGCTGGTCAGTCCGGAAATCCATTTCACCATTTCGCCGAACGGACGTGTGGTTAAAGGGCCGGAGTGGGCCAACCGCCGCAGCGATCCGATCTGGCAGGCGGCGGCGTCGCGCGCAATGAGTGCGGTCAAGCGCGGTGAGCTGTACGATGACCTT
>CBIHPL010000132.1:0-8382 GCA_966212005.1 uncultured Asticcacaulis sp. | reverse complement strand
AGCGCAGGCCCAACTGGACGACCGGAGTGTGGTCGCCGCGGCGGCTTTCCTTGATGACGTCGCGCCACCAGAAGACCATGGTCAAAAGGATGCCGGCGATGCCGACGGCAAACAGCCACCACTCACCCTTGGGGATGCCGAACAGGCCGCGCCACCAAACGACGAGACCCAGGCCCCACAGGACGCCCGAGGCAGAACCCAGCAGCGGCCACGGGCTGGGGTTGATGATGTGATAGTCGTGCTTAACGCCGTGATTGGACATGTGTCAGTCTACTCACCTTATTGTCCGCGGCGGGCGTCGGTGCCCTCGCGGCTGTTGCCTTTATGTGGCCGGAAAATCGGAATTTTCCGTTTATGCCAATTCATTCTGAAACACAATGCAAAGACCCTGGTCATATCCAGGTTTTTGCAAGTGCTTCGCTTTATTTTTCGTCCCCCTTGGCCTCATAGAACGTGTAGGACAGGGTCACGTCGGTCAGGTCGCGGGTATCGATGTTTTTCAGCAGTTCCGGGTCGAGGAAATAGACCATGGGAAATTCGCGCGTTTCGCCGGCTTGCAGGGTCTGATTGTCGTAGCAGAAGCATTGCAGCTTGCGGAAATACGGCCCCATGGGTTCGGGCAGCACGTTGAACACCGCCCTGCCCGTCACGGGTTTGTCCGAGATATTGGTGACCGTGAATTTCATCATCGCGGTGCGGCCGACGCGGGTGCGCTGGGAGGGTTTATCGACCTTGAACCTGAACGGCACGCCATTGGTGTTGGTATCGAAGCGAACCTCGATGATTCGGTCTGAAACCGTTGTCGGCGCCGCTTCAGCGGCCTTGCCGATCGTGCCGTTATAGCCGGTTACCTGGCAGAAGGCGCGGTAAAGCGGCACGCTGGCGAAGGCCAGTCCACCCATGCCTGCGGTGCCGAGCACGAGCCAAAGCACGAGGCGGCCATTCCGGGTCATTTGGATGCCGAAGATTCGGCGGCCGCCGCGGATTCGGCAGCAACCGTACGCAGATAGGCCTCGCGCTTGAGGTTGGAGGCCATGCGCGACATGGAAATGAAAAAGACCAGCACGACGAAAAGGCCGAGCCCCAGCGCTATATACAGGTTGCGCTGCTTCTGGGCCTTCAGATAGGCGGCCTTGTTGGTAGCGGGATCGGCTGCGTCCGTCACAGGAGGAACCCTTTCAGGGCATGTTCGATCAAAAGCGTAGCGAACAGCGCGGTCAGGTAAAAGATGGAGAAGGCGAACAGGTTGCGCGCCGACAAGGCTTCCTTTTTAACATCGTACAGGCTTTCCTCGCCACCCTCGGGGTGGTCACCGGCCCGCGACAGAAAGACGCGGAGCGCGAGATAGAGGAAAACGGCGCCGCCGAAAACCGAGACGATGGCATAGACCAGTCCGCCCAGCTTGGCGCCTTCCGGTCCAATCATCGCCGGCAGGCAGGCCACCGGCACCATCACCAGGCTGTAGAGCAGGATTTGCAGGCGTGTCGACTTGGCGCCCCTGGCGACCGGCATCATCGGAATGCCGGCCTTGGCGTAGTCTTCGGCTGTATAGAGCGCCAGCGCCCACGAATGCGGCGGCGTCCATAAAAAGATGATCGCGAACAAAATCCAGGCTTCCATCGGCGCGGCGCCGGTGGCCGCCGCCCAGCCAATGACCGGAGGGAAGGCGCCCGCGGCTCCGCCGATGACGATGTTCTGCGGCGTGCGGCGCTTCAGGATCATGGTGTAGAAGACGACATAATAGACAATGGTGAGCGCCAGCAGTCCTGCGGCCAGCCAGTTGTCGAGGGCGAACCCCATGGTCAGGACCGACAGGAAGGCCAGGACGCCACCGAACGTCATCGCATCATTGCGTGAAATGCGGCCAGCCGCGACAGGACGCAGCCGGGTCCGGCGCATCAATGCGTCGGTCGTGCCTTCCAGCGCCATGTTGAGCGCACCGGCGGAGCCCGCCCCCAGTGCGATGCACAGAACCGATACAAAGGCCAGGAACGGATCCATATCGCCTGGCGCAATGATCAAACCGGTAAGGGCCGTGAACACGACCAGCGACATGACGCGCGGCTTCAGCAGTTGGAAATAGTCGCCCGGCAGGGCGCGGCGATCCGTGGCAGCGTAGTCCTGCGGCAGGGTGGCGATGTAGTCCGCGTCGGACTTCAGCGGCTTATTCTTTTCGTCGGCAGCGGCCATTGGCACGTCGATACCTCAATGAACGAAGGGGTGAAGACCGTTGAAGACCTTCACCCCCAAAATGTCTCTGCTCCTAAAGGACCAGATTAGTGATGCTCGTCCTCGTCCTTGATCACCGGCAGTTCGGAGAACTGGTGATAAGGCGGAGGGGACGACAGGGTCCATTCAAGCGTGGTCGCGCCCTCACCCCACGGATTGGCCACGCCCTTGCGGCGGGTGATGATCGCTTCGACGCACATGATCAGGAAGACGATGACGCCGACCAGGGTAATGGCGTAGCCGATCGACGAGACCTGGTTCCAGAAGGTGAAACCGACAGGGTAGTCGACATAGCGGCGCGGCATGCCCTGCAGGCCCAGGAAGTGCTGCGGGAAGAAGATGATGTTCACGCCGATGAACATGATCCAGAAGTGCAGGCCGCCCAGGAAGCCGTTGTACTTGATGCCGAACATCTTTTCGAACCAGTAGTAGAAGCCGGCGAAGATGGCGAAGACGGCGCCCAGCGACAGGACGTAGTGGAAGTGCGCCACGACGTAATAGGTGTCGTGCAGCGTATAGTCGATCGGCGCGTTCGACAGGACAACGCCGGTGACGCCGCCAACGGTGAACAGGAAGATGAAGCCGATCGCCCACAGCATCGGGACGGTAAAGGAGATCGAGCCGCCCCACATGGTGGCGATCCACGAGAAGATCTTCACGCCGGTCGGTACCGCGATGACCATGGTTGCCAGGACGAAGTAGGCGCGCAGGTCGAAGTTCATGCCGACGGTATACATGTGGTGGGCCCACACGATGAAGCCGACGACGCCGATGGCGACCATGGCGTAGGCCATGGCAAGGTAGCCGAAGACGGGCTTGCGCGAGAAGGTCGACACGATGTGCGAGATGATGCCGAAGCCCGGCAGGATCAGAATATACACTTCCGGGTGGCCGAAGAACCAGAACAGGTGCTGGTACATGATCGGGTCACCGCCGCCGGCCGGGTCGAAGAACGACGTGCCGAAATTGCGGTCGGTCAGAAGCATGGTGATGGCGCCGGCGAAGACGGGCAGCGACAGCAGCAGCAGGAATGCCGTGACCAGGACCGACCAGGCGAACAGCGGCATGCGGTGCAGGGTCATGCCCGGGGCGCGCATGTTGAAGATGGTCGTGATGAAGTTGATCGCACCCAGGATCGACGAAGCGCCCGACAGGTGGAAGCTGAAGACCACGAGATCCATGGCGGGACCAGGCGAGCCGGTGTGGGACGACATCGGCGGATACATGGTCCAGCCGCCGGCGAAACCGTGCTGGCCAGCCCCCGGACCCGACGGCGTCAGGACCGATACGACCAGCAGGATGAACGAGGCGATCAAAAGCCAGAACGAGATGTTGTTCAGGCGCGGAAAAGCCATGTCCGGCGAACCGATCATGATCGGCACGAACCAGTTGCCGAAGCCACCGATCATGGCCGGCATGACCATGAAGAAGATCATCAGGATGGCATGCGCCGTGACGACCGAGTTGAAGGCGTGCTTCGCGTTGTCCGGGTTCGCCAGGTCGAAAAGCCCCAGGTGATCCAGCAAGGAGCCCTTGGCGAACACCTGAAGACCGGGTTCATACAGTTCCCAGCGGATGAAGCCGGAGAACGCACCGCCAACCAGGCCGGCGAAAATGGCGAAGATCAGATAAAGGGTACCAATGTCCTTGTGATTGGTCGTGAAGAACCAACGGTCGAGGAACCCCGGCTTGTGGTCGTGATCGTGGTCGTCGTGACCATGAGAGGCGGCAGCGGTGGCCATGTCAGGTGTCTCTCTTTACTTAACTTAGTTCACGGTCGCCGCGGAGGCGGGTGTCGCCGCAGGCGCAGCAGTGGCAGCAGACTTGGCCGGAGCCGCGCCCTGGACGCTGGGGCCAGCGGCAGCGGCGGTCGGATCGGCGGAGGCAGCAGCCGAAGCCGGCGCAGCAGCGGCGGTCGCCGCGGCGGCGGCCTCAGCCTGGGCCGAAGCGGCTGCTTCGGCCGCCAGCATGGCGCGGGTCTTGCCACCGGCCTTGATGATGTAGGCGTCGAAATCGGCTTCCGAGACAACCTGCACTTCGATGGGCATGTAGGCGTGGTCCTTGCCGCACAGTTCCGAGCATTGGCCGTAGTAGGTACCGATGCGCTCGGCCTTGAACCAGGTATTGTTCAGACGGCCCGGAACGGCGTCGATCTTGATGCCGAAGGCCGGAACGGCAAAGGCGTGCATGACATCTGCGGCAGTTGTCTGGACGTGGACGACCTTGTTGACGGGCACGACCAGCTTGTTGTCGGTGGCCAGCAGATACAGGACGCCAGCCTTCTTCGACTTTTCGAGGTCGGCAGCTTCCGGCAGAAGACGCGATTCAACGTCGGTGACACCCAGTTCCGGATAGTCATAGGTCCAGAACCACTGGTTGCCGGTCGCCTTGACGACGACATCCGGCGTCGGCATGTCGTTGAACTTCTTCAGCAGCGGCAGCGAGAAGCAGGCGATGACGACAAGAACCAGAACCGGAATAGCCGTCCAGATGATTTCGATGAGGGTATTGTGCGAGAACTTGGCCGGGGTCGGATTGGCTTTCTTGTTGTAACGCAGGACAATCCAGAGCAGCAGCGCCAAAACCAGCAGGCAGATGACCGTGATGATCGGAAACAGCAGCCAGTTATAGAACCAGGTCACGTCGTGCTTGAGCTCCGTGACGCCCGGTTGAAGGCCCATCTGACCGTCGGTCGGCTGCCCATAGTTCACCGGCTTGGCGGCAAGAGCGGCGGTGGCCGCCAGCCACATCGCGGCCCCGGACACAGCTCCCGTCAGGCCCTTGGCCCCGAACAGCCCTCTGTTGCGCATTCGCAAATCCTCGTCTTGACTGACCACGGGCACCATTGAAGGCGCTGGCCGGTGGCCCTACTTTAGAGATGTCGCGCACGGCGCTTGGCCCTACGCAGAAAAAGTTCGCGGATGGTCCTGCGCCAGAAACACAGGCATGCGCGGACGCATTGGACGCGATGTCCCACCCGATCCGAAACGTTCCCATAATGCGTTCGCAGTCAAATGCAAAGGGCAAATTCGCGCCACAATCGCTTTCTAGGGACGGTTTCGGGTGTCCACATCACCAATGCGGTCTTTTGTCGCAGCGCCATAGCTGCGCGACGCCGGACGAGGTAATCCCGCGACGGCAACGCCTTTCCCTAGCCATTTGCGGCGCCCGCGCCTAAATAGACGATGACACATACATCTATCCATTGAGTCTCTCCATGCCCGACACCGCCGCAACCGCTTCAACAGATTGGGGCGACTTCGATCTGCACGCCGCCCAGACCGTGCTTGAGGACGCGTTGAAAGGCGCTGACGACGGCGAAATCTTCGTCGAGAAACGCGAAACGGAATCGCTTCTCTTCGATGACGGCCGGCTCAAGTCATCAAACTACGGCGCAGATCAGGGTTTCGGATTCCGGGTCGTGGCGGGAGAGACGATCGGATTCGCCAACAGCGCCGAACTTTCGGTCGAGGCGGTCCGCCGCGCCGCCGAAGCCGCAGTGCTGGCCAAGCGCGGTCGCGGCGTCGACGTGACCATCGCCCGCAATAACCCGCCGCGCAGCAACCAGAGCTATTACAAGGCCCATGATCCGTTGGGCGAAATGGCGTTTGCCGACAAGATCGCCCTGCTCCAGGCCATCGATGCCTATGCGCGCGATACGCATTCCGGCGTCGTCCAGGTGTCGGCTTCCATGGCCGCCGATAAGCGATCGATCACCATCGTGCGCCCGGACGGCCAGCTTTATCATGACTACCGCCCGCTGGTGCGCATCAATGTCAGTGTGTCCATCGAAAAGAACGGCCGGCGCGAGACGGCGTCAAGCGGCGGCGGCGGGCGGATTTCGTGGCTGGATATCACCGCACCGGAGAAGTGGCAGGCCCAGGTCGATGAGGCGGTCCGCCAGGCGCTGGTCAATCTGGAAGCCGTCCCTGCTCCGGCCGGTGAAATGGATATCGTGCTCGGGCCCGGCTGGCCGGGCGTTCTGCTGCATGAAGCGGTGGGGCACGGCCTGGAAGGTGATTTCAACCGTAAGGGCACCTCGGCCTTTTCGGGCAAGATGGGCACCCAGGTGGCAGCGCGCGGCGTCACCATCGTCGATGACGGTACGATTGTCGATGCGCGCGGCTCGCTCAATATAGATGACGAAGGTACGCCGACCTCCTGCACCACTCTGATCGAGGACGGCATATTGGTCGGGTACATGCATGACCGGCTGTCGGCGCGGCAGATGGGGGTCAGCGCGACCGGTAATGGCCGCCGTCAATCCTATGCCCATCAGCCCCTGCCCCGCATGACGAACACCTTCATGCGCGGCGGCTCCGACAGGCTTGTCGATATGATCGCCAATACGAAAAACGGTCTCTACGCCGTCAATTTCGGCGGTGGCCAGGTCGACATCACCAACGGCAAGTTCGTCTTCCAGTGCACCGAGGCCTATCTTATCGAGAACGGCAGGATCGGCGCAGCCGTAAAGGGCGCAACCTTGATCGGCGACGGCCCGGCCGCAATGCGCGAAGTCGACATGATCGGCGACGATTTCAAGTTCGATCCCGGTGTAGGCACCTGCGGCAAGGCTGGTCAGTCCCTGCCCGTCGGTATCGGCCAACCGAGCTTGCGGATCAAGGGGCTGACGGTCGGCGGAACCAACGCCTGACACTTTAAAACCGGCTGGCACAGGGCTTGCTGCCTCCGTTCGCATTAAGCGAACGGAGGACACATGTTTCCCGCCATGATGATACTCAACAATCTGGCCCGCCGTATGTGGCGTCCTTCCGCCCAACCCACGGCTCCGAACGAAGAGTCGCCGCGATTCGATTTTTCCGATGCGCGCGACGCATACGAACGGCATGCGACGGTTACGGACGATATACGCGCCTCGCCACCGGTATTTCGCAAACGTCGGTGACACGCTGCCGTACGACGTTAAATATTTGTCACCATACAAAATTTTCCCTACGAAGTTTTTCGTATACTTTGCGGATAACATACGGACAAAAGTTACTTTTTTGCGATAAGACCGCGGCGTGTTCCGAAATGCCACAATTACATTACAGCCATTTAACTTGTGTAATTGCTTTTGAAACATAATCCCTGATGGGTGGGGGACGTCGGGTCTTCCATCGATATTTGCAAAAGCCTCGCCGTATGCGCCTCCGTTCAAGAAAAGCCATCCTGTTTGCCTGCGCGGCGTTTTCCACCCTCGCCGCCAGCCCCATGGTCTCGAGCGCACAACCTGCGCCCGCCGCTGCCGGTGAAAACCAGGTGGTCCGCTACGAGCCGGATTTTTTCAAGCCGTTCCAGGTGACAACCGCGCTGGACATGGTCTTTTATGTCCCGGGCTTCAGCTTCTCATCGGGCCAGGATGTAAGGGGATTTGCGGGCGCAGCCGGCAATGTCCTTGTAGATGGCCAGCGCCCGGTGAGCAAAAACGGCCTGGACATGACGCTGAACAATATCAGCGCGTCCCAGGTCGAATATATCGAGCTGATCAGCGGCGGCGCTCCCGGCATCGACATGCAGGGCTATGGCAAGGTCATCAACATCGTCCGCAAGAAGGACGGCAAGGCGACGATCAATTTCGGCGGCAATGTCAAGTTCTACCCCCACGACGACCTGCCGGCGGGCTTCTTTTCCTACAGCCGCAATCGGGACGGCAAGACCACCGACATCTACGTCGAAGCGTTCCGGTTCAACGACAATGGCGTCTTTAACGGTCACCGCTATACCTACACGCCGGACATGTCCGACACCTCGCCGGATTATATGTACATCGACCAGGTCGGCGGCGGCTGGGGTAATTTGATCAAGGTCGAACATTCGCGCCCATTCGCGGGCGGCAAACTGGCCTTCAACGGCAGCTACAATCCGATCTACTATGACATGGACGCGATGTATGATTCGACCGACGACGGTCTGGAGCATCTCGACTACAAGGAGATCGATAGCGAAATCGGCCTGCAATGGGAACGCAAGCTGACGAAATCGCTGACCCTCGAACTGAATGCGTTGCGCACGCACGAGCGCGAAAGCCAGACCGATCTCTATACCGAGCCCGGCTTCGAAGCGACCTACACGGCGCTGGGCCTGACGGACGAGCGCATCTTTTCGGCCAAGCTGAGCTGGCAGCTGAACGAAAAGCTCAGCTTCAAGTTC
>CBIHPL010000131.1:0-8387 GCA_966212005.1 uncultured Asticcacaulis sp. | reverse complement strand
GGTTGACGCGATTCAGGCTCTCATACGTGTTCTCGATCACCGAACCCGACCCCGACAACAGCTTGGACAACGCGTTTTCTTCGGAATGGATGACCGGTGGCGGTCCGTCCGGATTGGGCTTGAGCAGCGGCGCGCGTGCCGATCCCGGTGAAATCTGCATGTAGAACAGGCCCGTAATCCCTTGCGGTTCCAAGGTGGCGACCGAGTCGGTGCGCACCGGCGTACCGGCGTCCAGCCGCACCTCAGCGATGACCTGGTGGGTATTGGCCTGCCCCAGGCGCAGGTCCGTGACCTCGCCGACCTTGATGCCGTTGAAGTGGACCTCCGCGCCCTTGGTCAGCCCGTCGACCTTGGTGTTGAACTCGACATTGTAGATGCCGTAGTTGCGATTGAAGTCGAACTTGATGAACCAGAAGGTGAAAACAACCAGGGCGACGACCAGGACAAAGGTCACCAGTCCGACCACGGCGTAATGCGCTTGACGTTCCATAGTACGGTCTCCCTATCCGATCCGTGAAGAGTCGGCGTCCTTGATCCGCCCGCGCGGACCATGGAAGTATTCGTGGATCCAAGGATGATCCGATTTTTCCAAAGCCTCAACACTATCCTTGGCGACGACGTTGCGGTCGGCCAGAACGGCCACCTCGTCGCAGATGGTGTAAAGACTGTCGAGGTCGTGGGTAATCATGAAAACCGTCAGATTGAGGCTTGAGGCCAGTTCCTTGATCAGGGTGTCGAAGGCGGCCGCGCCTATGGGGTCGAGACCGGCGGTCGGCTCGTCGAGAAACAGAAGTTCGGCGTCGAGCGCCAGCGCGCGCGCCAGCGCCGTGCGTTTGATCATGCCGCCGGACAGTTCCGACGGCATCTTGTCGGCGGCATCGAGCGGCAGCCCGGCCAGGCGCATCTTGAGCAACGCGATCTCGCGCGCATCCTTGCGGCTAAGACGGGTATATTCGAGAATCGGCGCCATGACGTTTTCCGCAACGGTCAGTGCGGTAAACAGCGCACCGCTCTGGAACAGCACGCCCGTCTTCGACTGTATCTGCCGACGCAGGGCTTCATTGGCTGAAGCGAGTTTGTGCCCGAACAGGCGGATCTCGCCGCTTGATGGCTTGTGCAGTCCCAGGATCGATCGCAGCAGCACAGTCTTGCCCGAGCCGGAACCGCCAACAATGCCCAGGATTTCTCCGCGATTGACGGTCAGGTTCAGTTGCTCGTGGATCACCTTATCGCCGAAACGGTTGGTGAGACCGGTCACCTTGATAGGATCGGCGTCCGCGGTTCCCTTTAATCCCGGCAGTTCCTTGACCTTCATCTCATCCCCCGCATCAGAAGTTCAGGTCCTGGAACAGGAGCGCGAACATGGCGTTCAGCATGAAGATGATAAAGATCGACTGGACGACGGCGGTCGTGACCTGGCGCCCCAGCGAAATGACATCTTCCTTGACAACCAGGCCCCGGCGGCAGCCGACGATGGCGATGACGGCGGCAAAGAACGGCACCTTGACCATGCCGATGAAGAAGTTGACGAACGGCACGTAGTCATAGGCGCGCTCGACGAAGAATTCCGGGCTGTAGTGCAGCACGCCCCAGACGACCAGGGCGCCGCCGAGAAGCCCGAACAGCGAACCGATAAAGCTGACCAGCGGCATCATTATGACCATGGCCAGGACACGCGGCAGGACCAGCGCCTCATAGGGATCGATGCTCATGACCTCCATGGCGTCGATTTCCTGGTTCATCTTCATGGCGCCGATTTCGGCGGCGAAGGCCGAAGCACTGCGGCCGGAGAGAAGCACCGCCGCGATCAGCGGCGCGAATTCGCGCAGGACCGCGATGCCGGTCAGTTCGACGGCGAAGACAGAGACACCGAACTGGCGCAACTGCACGATGCCGAGATAGGCGATGACCGCGCCGACGAACAGGTTGGTCAGGCACACGATCGGAATGGATTCGAGCCCGGCGCGCTGCATCAGGCTGACCAGGGCGGCCCAACGGATGCGCGACGGCTGGACGATCGAGCGCAGGGTCAGGCTGATCAGGTGGCCGATGAACACCGCCTGGGCGATGAATTCGCGCCAGAAGGTGATGACCATACGTCCGAGCCAGCTGAGCAGCGGAAAAAGGGTCGGCGGCTGTGCAGCCGCCTTTTTATCCGTCTCCGCCTCTTCGGCATCCGCATCGGGCGCGCGGACAAGGTCGTAAAGTCCGGCGAATTTTTCCTGACCGGCGAACGGTTCGCCTTCGATCCTGCCATCCAGCGTGGTGCGCAGCAGATAGGCGCCGGCCGTGTCCAGGCTTTCCAGTTCGTCGGAGTTGACGCGCAGACGCTCGTGGCCCTTGACGGACGCGCGCAGGCGGTCGGCCATGCCCTGGAGTCGGGTAATCACCCACTGCCCCTTCAGGCTGAGCGTGGCCACGCCGGCATCCTCAGACTTGGCGTCTAAGGTATAGTCAGCCTTGGACATCAGGGGCGGCGATCATGGTTAAAAGGGAGCCTCACGTCGGGTACGGCGCCTGTTATACATGATGGAGATTGATAAATTCGCAAGATCACCCTGGTTAATTTGCAATGCATCCGCATATGTGTGGCGTCCAGCATATAAAAAAGCGGTGGGATTCGCCACGAAGGCGAAGGCTTATTCCGCCGCCGCCGCGCGCAGACGGTATATGCCTTTCAGACCATCCGGCGAAACGGCCTTGCCTTTGCGGACAAATTCAAGCCGCCCCTGGCGCGCCAATCCGATCGCGACGGCCTTCACCTTGGGCAATTCGCGCTGCCAGTTTTCGGCGTCGAGCACCTTGGCCACCTGGTTCGGGCTTATGGACTCGCCCTCTCGCAGCTGCGATAAGAGTTCCAGCAGAGTCTCCTCGACCTGTGACGACATGATTTTCCCTTCCGGAGTAATAACTTATGGCCAGCGAGCCCAAACTTCAGACCGTCACCGACGGTGAATTCGCCGGATGGACCGTGGCCGAGATCAATGAGAACTTCAACGCGCTCGTCGGCCCCTACTACTACCAGACGGACGACACCGGAAAGGTCAAAGTGGCCTTCAAAGCGGAAAAGCGCCATCTGAACGGCGGCGGGACGGTCCACGGCGGCTGTCTTCTGACGCTCGCCGACACTTCGCTGTTCATCTTCGCCCTGCCCCATCTCGAAGGCGGCGGTGCTGTGACGGTCCAGCTCGATTCGCAGTTCCAGGTGCCGGGACGGCTCGACGACGTCATTGTCGCGACCGGGGAAATTACGCGCGCCGGCAAGACTCTCGTCTTCGGACGTGGCGAACTGCACGCTAACGGCAAGCTTCTGATGAGCTTTACCGGCATCTTGGCGCGCAAGTCGCCGCAAGGCAGCCGCGATGGCTAACGCTTAAAAAGGTCAGACGCCGTAGATCGCGTTCGGCAGGGCACCGACGATCGCCGCCGACAGGCAGGTCGCCAGGAAACCGGCGGCCAGTGCCTTCCAGATTAGTTGCAACAGCTCCGGGCGGCGGTCGGGCATCATGGCGCCATAGCCCGCGACCGTGATGCCGACAGAACCGATATTGGCGAAGCCGCAGACAGCATAGGTCAAAAGGATGCGCGTGCGTTCCGACATGGCGCCTTCCGGAATGGCAGCCAGCTTCAGGAAGGCGACGAACTCGGTCAGCACCATCTTGACGCCCAGGATCCAGCCCGCGGTCTGGGCCTCCTTCCATGGCACGCCCATCAGCCAGGCCAGCGGCGAGAACAGGACGCCCAGCACGCGATCGACCGTCACCGGCTGGCCGTCCCACAAAGGCAGTCCGCCAAGCATCAGGTTGACCAGCGCAACCAGGGCCACCATGACGACCAGGATCGCGGCGATGCTCATGGCGACCGTCAGGCCATCGGCCGTCCCCTTGGAAATAGCGTCGATGGCGCTGTCGTATTTCAGCGAGCTGCCGTAGTCGACCTTTTCGTGCTCGTGGCCTTCGCGTTCCGGCACGATGATGCGTGACAACAGAACGGCCGCCGGCGCGGACACGATCGACGCCGCCAGGATATGACCGGCCGCATTGGGCAGAACGCCAGACAGAATCTGAACATAGGCGACCATGGTGGAGCCGGACACATTGGCCATGCCGACGACGACGAGAATGAACAGCTCCGAGCGTGTCAGCTTGTCCAGATAGGCGCGGATGATGATCAGGCTTTCGACGTTGCCGACGAAGATACCGGACGCGACCCCCAGCGACGACGCGCCGCCGAGACCGATGGTCTTCTCGAAGATAACGCCAAAAAAGCGGATGATGATCTTTAACACGCCTATGTGCCACAAGAGCGCCGACAGGGCTCCGATGACGATGATCAGCGGCAGGACGCGCAGCGCGAAGACGAACAAGGCTCCCTGATTGACGACCGCATAAGGTTGATCGCCCCCACCCATATAGCCGAACACGAACTGCATGCCCTGCATGGTCGCATCCGACAGCGCCTGCATGCCGACGCCAATGCCGTCCAGCACGGCGCGCGACTGCGGCAGGGCAAACAGAAGGACGATCAATGCGACCTGAACCAGTACGGCACCAATGGCCAACCTGACCGGAAATCGCTTCTTGTTTTCGGAAAGCAGCCAGCACGCGGCCAGCATGACGACGATGCCCAGGAGGCTTTGCAGGTTTTCCGGGCCGTATGTAAATGGCATTAAACTATCCCCAATGCGCCGATACGCGCGCACGCCGGCACTTTCGATAACAGGCGTAACGATTGCAAGCTATTTTTCTCTGACGGCGGCCTTATGCGGGCTGCCTGGCGCCGGCGTCGCGGACACGCTGGACGACTTCGGCCAGTTTCGCCGCCAGTGTCGAAGGCGCGAACGGCTTGGGAATGTAGTCGTCCATCCCGGCGTCGAGGCAACGCTCGCGATCCCCCAGAAGGGCATGGGCCGTCATGCCGATAATGGCGATGCCGCCGGCGCCCGCGCCGCCAAGCGCACGTATCCGGCGTGTTGCTTCCAGCCCGTCCATCCCCGGCATCTGGACGTCCATCAATATCACCGAATAGTCCTGACGCTCGACCAGTTTTTCCAGCGCCTCGATCCCCGTTCCGGCGACGTCACAAATATAGCCCATGGCTTCCAGAAGGCTTGTCGCCACCAGTACATTGGCCGGCTGGTCTTCCACCAGCAGGATGCGATGACGGACGGCGCCGGTATCGACAACCGGAACAAGCGCGATTTCCGGCGCCGCCACGTCGCACCGGTCGAGGGTCAGCTGGACCGTAAAGCGCGAGCCCTCTCCTTCCCGGCTTTCGACCGTCAGGGTTCCGCCCATCAGTTCGGTCAGGGTCCGTGAGATCGCCAGCCCAAGCCCAGTGCCGCCATACTTCCGGCTGATCGACGAGTCGGCCTGGCTGAACTTGTCGAAGATGGTGGACAGCTTGGCTTCGGGAATGCCGATGCCGGTATCGGCGACCGTCAGCCTTATCGTGTCGCGGCCATCGGACGAATGCGCGTCGCTGATAAGGATGCGCACACCGCCGGTCTCGGTGAACTTGACGGCGTTGCTGCACAGGTTGACCAATATCTGCTTCAGCTTCCCGGGGTCGCCCAGGAAGGGACGGTGATCGGTCAGCCTGCCTTCGACCGCGAAGGTCAGCCCCTTGTCCTCGCAGGCGCCTTCCATCATGCGCACCACGTCCTGGACAAGCGGGCACAGTGTAAAGGGAATGTTCTCAAGCGTGACCGCGCCCGCTTCCAGCCGCGACACGTCGAGCAGGTCGTTGATCAGTTCCAGCAGGGAGCCGGCGCTCTTGCCCAGCGTGTCAATATATTCGCGTTGGCGGGGAGTCAGCGGCTCGCTTGTCGCCAGCAGGTGCGACAGGCCGATGAC
Organism: uncultured Asticcacaulis sp.; assembly: GCA_966212005.1. GTDB lineage: Bacteria > Pseudomonadota > Alphaproteobacteria > Caulobacterales > Caulobacteraceae > Asticcacaulis. The sequence goes on along the minus strand of CBIHPL010000131.1, from coordinate 2,532 downwards.
CGCGTTCATCGGCGTGCGGATCTCATGGCTCATATTGGCCAGGAATTCACTCTTGGCGCGGCTGGCCGCCTCCGCCTGATCGCGCGCCGCAATCAGGTCGCGCGTCTGTTCGATGATCAGTTCCTGAAGATTGTCGCGGTGGCGGCGCAGTTCATCCTGGGCCGCGCGGGTCGCTGCCTCACCGGCAGCCAGTTCACGTGTTCGCTCGGCAACCTTGACCTCGAGTGTCTCGTTCAGCATCCGCAGCTGGGTTTCAGCCGCCTTGCGGTCGGTGATATCGACGGCCGCGCCGTAGATGAGCTTTCCCTCCGGATCAGGGCGCGCCCGCCAGGTCAGCCAGCGGTAGCCGCCGTTCTTGTGCCGGTACCGGTTCTCAAAATTGATCAGTTCGCCGCCGTTCAGGACGTGGGGACCGGTCGCGCGCGTCCGGTCCAGGTCGTCGGGATGCAGCAGTTCCGACAGCGGAATTTTCACGATCTCTTCCGCCGTCCAGCCCAGGGTCCGCTCGCAGGCCGGATTGACGCCCGACACATATCCGTCGCCCCTGAAAGTCATGAGGATGTCGGTGGCGACATCGAAGAAGCGCGCCCGTTCGGCCTCGACCTGTTTGCGGTCTTCGATATCGATACATGCGCCGGTAAATCCGATGAAGGCGCCGTCGGCGTCGAAGCGCGGGCCTCCGCGATCCAGTATCCACCTGTATCCGCCTGCATGATGGCGCAGCCGATATTCGATCTGGGACGGCTGCCGGGCAGACAGGTTGCGGTGATAGGTCTCGACGCAATGCCGCCGGTCGTCGGGATGGACACTGTCCACCCACCCGCTTCCCAGTTCCTGCTCCAGGCTACGTCCGGTAAAATCCAGCCACTGCCGGTTGAACCAGACGCAGGCGCCGGACGCGTCCGCAACCCACACCAGGGCCGGGAGGGAATTGGCCAGCGTTTCGAACAGGCCCGTATCCTGCGCCGACTTGATCTCGCTGAATACCCGCTCCCTGGTCATGAGCGCTTTATAACGCGCAAAAGACGAAATTGAAAAGCGCCATGACCGACGATGCGGAAAGAGACCCCGCGGATTTTCGCACAACGTGAAAATCCCATGTCCCACGGGGCGTAATAGATGTGACAATCCGGAACACTGGCCTTAAAGTACCGAAAAACGCGCCGAATCCCTCCTGTCGGCGCACCACTACTATGCCGCGAGCAGACATGACGACTCTCAATGACGCCACAGTCCGCCATCTCCTGGTTGTCGACGACGACGATCGCATTCGCACGCTGCTGAAGGAATTCCTCGCCAGGCACGGCTTTCGTGTCACGGCCGCCGCGCATGCCGATGCCGCCAAGCGCATGCTGCAGCTTCTCGATTTCGACCTGCTGATCCTGGACGTGATGATGCCGGGCGAAGACGGCTTCTCCCTGTCGAAGTGGGTTCGCGCCAATTCGCCGGTGCCCATCCTCATCCTGACCGCGCGCGGTGACGCCGACGACCGCATCCAGGGCCTGACGCTGGGCGCCGACGACTATCTGGCCAAGCCGTTTGAACCGCAGGAACTCCTGCTGCGTATCGAGGCCATTTTGCGCCGCACCGGCGTGAAGTCCGCCCTGCCCAAATCGATCGCCATGGGGCCCTTCGTCTTCGACCTGGAACGCGCCGAACTGAGCAAGAGCGGCTCGCCAGTCCGCCTGACCGAAGCCGAATCGCAATTGCTCAAATACCTGGCCGAACGCGCCAATGTGCCGGTCGACCGCATGGACCTGGCCAAGGACAGCGTCGACACCACCGGCCGCGCCGTCGACGTCCAGGTGACGCGCCTGCGCCGCAAGATCGAACAGGACCCGAAGAATCCGCGTTATCTGCAAACCGTGCGCGGCAAGGGCTACATGCTGGCGCCCGATTGATCCATGGCCGCCCCGGAAAACAGTCGCGCCAGACACATGAAGCTGCCCCGTTTCCGCTTCTGGTCGCGTTTCCTGAAGCGCAACTTCCCGCGCACCCTGATGGCGCGCGTCCTGCTGATCATCGTCCTGCCGATTATCGTCATGCAGGTCCTCATCACCTGGATGTTTTTCGACATGCACTGGGAAACGGTGACCGCCCGTTTGTCAGAAGCCATGGCCGGTGAAATTGCCTGGGCCGTCAACGCCTACGAAGCAGAGCCGACGCCCGCCAACCTTCAGCGTATCGGCCAGCAGGCCAAAGGGCCGATGCAGTTATCGATCGTCCTGCAACGCAACCAGGACCTGCCCACAAGTCACCGCCAGTCGCTCTTCGTGCCGCTCGACCGCGCTATCGACCGGGCGTTGGGACAGCAGATCGACAATCCCTACTGGTTCGACACCACCCGCTATCCCGGCTTTCTGGATGTGAGGATCAAGGTTCAGGAAGGGACCTTGCGCTTCATAGTCCCTAAGGACCGGGCGTTCGCCACCACCGGCTATATCTTACAATACAGGATGGTCGGCGCCACCTTCGTGCTGACGACCGTCGCCATGCTGTTCATTCGCAACCAGGTTCGCGCCATCGAACGAC
>CBIHPL010000130.1:0-8431 GCA_966212005.1 uncultured Asticcacaulis sp. | reverse complement strand
GGGCTGGCGGTAATGGCGGCCTGGTGCGCGCCGCCGGCCGCGTCGGCAGGACCGGTCAAGCCGGTCGCTTGTCCCCCCGAGCAGTCGACCCGCGCGCCGGATCCGGAAGCGCGCTACGGCCGGCTGTCCAACGGCATGAGTTATATCATCCAGGCCAACGATTCTCCGGCGGGGACTGCTGCCATCTATTTGCGCGTCGCCGCCGGATCGCTGGTTGAAACCGACAGGCAGAAGGGGCTGGCGCACTTCGTCGAACACATGGCGTTCAACGGCACGACTAATATTTCCGAAGGTGAACTGCGCCGCCGGCTTGAACGGCACGGTTTCGCTTTCGGCGCCGACAGCAATGCGTTCACTTTCGATACCAAGACGCTCTACATGCTGCATGCCCCGAAAAGCGACGACGATACGATCGACGAGGCCTTGTTCATCCTGCGCGAAGTCGCGAGCAATGTTCGCTTCGATCCCGCTGCCGTGGATCGCGAACGTGGCGTCATACTGTCCGAGGAGCGTCTTCGCAGTGACGCCAGCGCCAGGCGCGGTGAAAAATGGGTGGGTCAGCTTTATGCCGGCGCGCGTTATGCTGAATACTTCAACCCGATTGGCACGGTCGACAGCATCAAATCCGCCCCGGCGTCCGAGCTGAGGGCCTATTATGACGCGTGGTATCGCCCTGAACTGACCACGCTGATCGCCGTCGGCGACTTCGACGCCTTCGAGGTCGAGGCGATGATCAATGCGAAGTTTTCCGACTGGAAGGGAAAGGGGCCGATGCCCGAAGAGCCCGCGTGGGGCAGCCGTACGCCATCCGGTGTTCAGACCTTTGCCTACACCGACAAAGGGCTGAACGAGGAGATGGGCGTCACCTGGATCGCCCCGCCGGACACGCGCGGTGACACGCCGGATCGCATCTCGGACATCCTTCTGGACAACCACCTGTTCCAGATCGCCAATACGCGGCTGAAAGCGCGTGCCCTGGCGGCGGACTCCGCATTCTTTTCGGCCAGTATGGGCAGTTATCCCGTGCCGCATACAGCAGACGTCGTCTACCTGTCGGTCTTTCCCAGGCCTGGGCGGGCCAAGGAAGCTTTCGCCCAGGTCTATGGCGTCGTCCACACCCTGCGCGCAAAGGGTGTGACGAAGGAAGAGTTGCGCAAGGCGCAGCAGGTCGTCGATGCCAATGTCCGCTACCTGCAGGCATCGAAGGCGACACGCGATTCCATCGGGATCGCGGGAATGATCGTCAACGGCCTCGACCAGGGCATCGTCACCGAAGGCCCCGACGAAGCCATCCGGTTGCAGAAGGCCGCACGCAAGGATATCGGCACCAAGGAAAAGATGGACGCACGGCTGAAAAGCTGGTTCGCCGGTGATGGACCGGTCTTGTCGCACTCCGGGGAAAGCCTGAACGGCTATGACGAGGCCGCGATGCGCGCCGACTATGACGCCTTGAGCGGGGCCGACGCGGCTGCCTATGCGGCGGCCAAGAGCAAGTCTTGGCCGTACGGCAGGTTGTTCGCGCCCAAGGTGTCGCCGGCCAGCGCCACCTACGACACGGACTTCGAATACACCCGCTATGTCTGGCCGAACGGCGTCACCCTGCATATCAAGCCGACCCGGCTGGTCGCCAACCACATCAGCGTCCAGGTCGATTTTGCCGGGGGACAGGTGATGTTCGACCCCAGGACGCGACCGCCGCTATTCCTGGCGTCGGGTGATTTCCTGTATTGGGGCGGGCTGAATAAACTGAGCATGACAGAGCAGGATGACGCCCTGCGCAATTACCAGGTCGGCGTTACCTACGCCCTTTCCGGCGACCGTGCGGTGCTTTCGGGCGCCACCAACGGGTCGAGCCTGAGCCACGAGATGGAGCTTTTGTACGCCTATGCGACCGACGCCGCCTATCGGCCGGACCCGTTCGACCGCTATGCGGCCTGGGCGCCGGAATATCTGCGAACGCTAAAGGCAACGCCCGAAGGCGTGCGAACGCACAACTGGGGCCGGATCATGCATGACGGCGATCCTCGCTTCGACGAGACTCGACTGAACGGCATGGACGGCATCGACCACGCCGTGATCCGCGATATGCTGAAAACCAGCCTGACGAATACGCCGATCCATATCACCATTGTGGGCGATGTCGACGAGCGCAAGGCGGTGGCCGAGGTCGGCAAGACCTTCGGCACGCTGCCCGCTCGCCCGGCAAAGGCCGTGGTGGCGGACGGCGCGCGCCGCCTCAACTATCCGCCGAAGCGGCGTGAGGTAACGCTGAGCCACGAAGGCCGTGCCGACCAGGCAATGAGCATGGCCGTCTGGCCGACGGACGATTTCCAGTCGGACCCAAGGGCATCGCGCCTCGAAACGGTCCTGGCCGTCATCATGAGCAACCGGCTCCAGGATGAACTGCGCGAAAGCCAGGGGGCCGACTATGCGCCCTCGGCCTTTGCCTTCAATGACGAGGTCTATGACGGCCTGGGCGGGATTGGCGTGGTGTCGGCGCTCCGTGCCGGCGGCGACGGCGATTTCCGCAAGGCGCTGGGCGGCATCGTCACCGATCTGAAGACGAAGCCGGTCAGCGATGACGAGCTCGATCGCGCGCGCCAGCCGATCCTGGCCTCCATGACCAATGAGGTCACCATGATCGACTACTGGACCTACGTGCTGTCGCGCATGGCGCTGTACCCGGAGCTGCGGGCGGATTGGCTTGGCCGCCGCAAGCAGTATGAGGACATGAAGCCGAAGGATCTCCAGGACGTTGCGCAGCGGTACCTTAAGGACGATACGGTCATCTCGATACGCATCGAACCGGCGAAGTGAGGGCAGGGGAAGTGAAGTTCACATGCCATTACGTGTGCGACCGGCTGCGGCATTGCCAATGTGTCCGTTTGAGACTATGATCTGTCTCAAAGGAGACAGATCATGGCGACATCGACCGCCGCACGTAAACCCAAGGTACGTCCCGTTCGGCCGGTAGCGGTCAATGACTGGAAAGCCGCCAGCGGTACGGCGCTATTGTTCCAGACATCCGCGCTGGAACGCGACAGTTTCGTGCGCGAGGGCGTGCCCGTCGGCTACGTCGACAATCTGGCCGATCGCCTGGGAGAGAGCCGGTCCAAGCTCTATGTCCTGTTGCGTATTCCGCGTGCCACCGCCGCCCGCAAGAAGTCCGAGGACGCGCGCCTGAGTGTCGAGTCGAGCGACCGGGTCATCGGCTTCGCCAAGCTGATCGGGCAGGTCGAGACCATTATTCAGGAATCCGGAAATCCGGAAGGGTTCGATGCCGCCCACTGGCTGAAAGGCTGGATTTCGCGGCCTCTGGCGGCGCTCGGCAATCGCCGTCCCGAGGAATTCATGGACACTTCCGATGGGCGGGAAATGATATCCCAGATCCTGGCGCGCAGCCAGTCGGGCGCCTATTCCTGATGCCTTCCGTCTACCGGATCGCCTCGACGTCGCCGGCCTACAGTTACGACGACATGACCGGCAAGGGCGCCGAGCTGTCCGGCGGCCGCTGGAACCGCAAGGGAATGCCGGTTGTCTATACGGCCAGCAGTGTCGCCCTGGCGGCGCTGGAGACGATTGTCCATACCGATACCGGCGCATGGCCGCTCAATCGCTACGTGATGGAGATCGCCATCCCCGACGCGCTGTGGGCTTCGGCGGAAGTTCCCGCCGAAGACCGGGACGGGGCGGGGGCCTTGCCGCCGGTGTGGGACGCCCAGCCCGCGCCCAAGGAGACGCTCGATTTCGGCGACAGATGGCTGGCGCAGCAGAGGTCGTTGCTGCTGATCGTGCCGTCGGTCGTGGTGCCTCTGGAAAGCAATATCCTGATCAATCCGCGCCACCCGGACGCTGGGCAGGTGAAGATCGTCCGGACGACAAAATTTATCTATGACGGTCGCATCCGGCCGTAGCCGGGCTCGACCGCCTGAACCGCTTTCAACCGGTTACGGCCAGCACCCGTCGCCGTTCCTTATGCCCACGTGCTCCTCCCCTGCGCGCGCCGGTTCTTCGGCGCCTATTGAGGGAGGTTGCACAGGGCGGAGCGAAGAGGCATCTCTATCGGAAGCTGAGTGAAACCGGAGCGCCGGTATAGGTCACCGACTTTGTCGCGGTGGCGGGATTGATCGCCGTGGCGTTCGCCGGGTCCACCAGAACGATATTAAGTTTCCGGGCCTTGACGAGACCGGGATAGGTTCCCTTGCGGGCGCCGATCGACAGTGTCTTCTTGGCGTTGTTCCAGGTCAGGTCGTAGGTAGCGTACTGGCCTTTTTCGTAATTGTAGGTTTCGTTGTCGTCTTCATAGACGGTGAAGGTTCCATCGGCGCCGGGATAGACGCGGATTTCGTAGTCCGCGTCGGGGCGTTCGGTCGCATACTGGACAAACGGCCCCATTGGCACGATCGATCCGGCGCGGACATAAAGCGGCATGACGTCGAGCGGCACGGTCTTCGTCACCGTCTGGCCACCGTCAAAGCGTTCGTGCGTCCAGAAATCGTACCAGACCGCCTCCTTGGGAAGATAGGTCTGCATCGTATTGTCGATTTCGACCTTTTTGCTGGCCATCTCCGCGATCTGCGACGGCGTGCGCCACGCCAGCCTCAGGCTGCGGTCGCCGCCGCCCTGGAAGAACTCCAGCTTGATCGCGACGCTCTGTCCCTTCGTAAGGCGGACCTTCGCGCCCTTGTAACGCGTCGGGCCATTGGTCCAGTCTTCGACCAGAAGCTTGCCGTCCACGAACAGCCGGTAGCCGTCATCGCCGTCGACGCCCAGTTCGTATTCGCCGTCTTCGGGCGCCGTGACCGATCCGGTCCAGCGCGCCGAGAAGTCGTTCAGGCTCGACAGGCCTGCGGGGATATCGGTCAGCGGCGGGCCGGGCCAGCGGAAATCGATGGTGGCGTCGAGCGTCTTTCCCTGGGGTGTTTCGAAGTTCGTACCGGAGTAATACTGCCCGGCCAGACCAGGTTTTCCGTCAGCGGTCCGCAGCGCCGACGCCGGGATCGTGGCGGCCGGAGGCGGCTGGAAATGGAACATCGGGCGCGTGACCGGATGGACCAGGAAGGACGGCCCGAACATGAAGGCGTCATTAATATTGTGGACCCCGCGGTCGTCGGGGAAATCCATGGGCAGGGCGCGCATCATCGTATAGTCGTTGTGCGTGACCTGCCAGCCCAGGCCGTAGATATAGGGCAGCAGGCGGTAGCGCAGGTCGACCGACGCACGCAGCGATGCGTACATCTCCGGGTCCATGTCCTTGAAGATGTACGGCTCGCGTTCGACATCGGTGCCATGGATGCGCATGATCGGGTTGAAGGTCGCGTATTGCGCCCAGCGCGCATAGAGTTCGCGCCAGGCCGGATCCTTCTCGCGCATCGGATACTGGCCCGCGACGAAGAAGCCGCCCGTATCCTGCGTCCAGTAGGGCGTACCAGCGATGGTGACGTTGACGCCGCCATTGATCTGTTCGCCCAGGGTCTTCCAGCTGGCGGAGGTGTCGCCCGACCATGACGCCGCCGCCGTCCGCTGCGCGCCGGCCCAGGCCGACCGCGTCAGGGTGAAGACCCGCTTGTTATCGGTCGCGCGCTGGCCGTCATAGGTCCCCATGGTCGTCATCAGCGAATAGGGATTGAGGTAGCGGGTGAAATCCCCCATCGCGTTATTGCCCAGGAGCTTGATGTCGCGTTCGGTTTCGCCCGCATCATGGACGGCAGTGCCGACCTCGACCTCGGTGCCGTCCATCCACAGGGCGTCGACGCCGACATCGAGCAGGCCCTTTTTCACATGCTTGAAATAGATTTGCCGGCCAAGAGGGCTGAAGGCGTCGTAGATGCGGGCCTTCTTCGATATCCAGTGCAGCGGCTCGAAGCGGAGATTGTGCTGGTCCAGTTCGTGGCCAAGGGCGGTGTCGTTACCGATCGACGGCCAGATCGAGACCATCAGCTTCAGGTGCATGTCGTGCAGTTCCTGGATCGCCCCCTTTGGGTCGGGGAACCGCTCGGGGTTCCAGGTCATGCCGCTCCAGGAGCCGTCCTTGTCGCTGCCCCAGTACTGCCAGTCCTGCACGATGTAATCGAGGGGGAACTGTTCCTTGCGGAAGGTCCGGGCGACTTCGAGGAGCCGTCCTTGAGTCTGGTAGCGCTCCTTGCTCATGAACAGACCGAAAGCCTGTTTCGGGTACATGGGCGCATTGCCGGTCAGGTCGCGATAGCCGCCGATGACCTCATCCATCGTGTCGCCGGCCATGAAATAGTAGTCGACGCCGCCGGGTGCGCTTTCGGCCCACAGGCTGGCGCCGTCGGCGCCGTCCTTGAAGCGCATCTTGGAATAGGTGTCCCACAGAATACCGTAGCGTTCCGAGGAGACCATGACCGGGATGATGATGCCGATATTGGTCTGGACCAGCAGCAGGTCCTTGTTGCGGCGGTTGATCTCGCCCTGGCCGACAAAGCCGAAACCGTAGATGGCCTCGTCCGGTTTCAGGGTGAAGGTATTGCGCGCCTCATAGGTCGGCGCTCCGGAGATGCTGGCCTTTGTCAGGGTCTGGGGCGCGTCCTGCTTTTCCTGCGTGTAGACCTTGCCGTTGGCGGTCTTGAAAGTGACGGCGCCGGTTGTCTTGTCGATGACGATGTGAAGCGCAGGGCTTTCCAGGGTCAGGGCCTGAGGCGTTTCACGAGTCTTGAAAGCGATAGCGTCGGGTGTGTCGGTCACGACGATGCTGGGATGCTTCCAGTAGCTTTCGCCAAGCGTCGTATTTACCCGGACCGTTTTCGGACCATAGAAGATGATGTTTTTGGTGACGGCCCCGACGCGGACCTGAACGCCGCCTTCGACAGGCGTGTATGAAAAGGCGGAGGACGCCGTCGCGGAAGGGGCGACGGACAGCAGGTGCCCGTTGGCGTCGAGACCGGTCGGCGTTCTGGCTTCGGCGCCGCAGGCCAGCGCGGTCAGGAGGGCGAGCGTCGATATGACGGCGTGCTTTTTCATGGGCGTTCCTCGGCATCGTTCGCGGCCTGCATCTATATGCAGATCGGGTCAGCCATTGTTATTTGGATATCAGAATTGTAACCGGCGGTGTCGACGGTACCGCTACCATGGATTCTTTAGCCGCGCAATTGTCTGACTAATGGTGCGTTCAATGCGTGTGGACTTTTGTGTCCGTCGCGTGCCACCTAATGCGCGGTACGTGAAACCCGACAGGCAGCGCCATGACGAAACACCGAATCTATTCCATGAGTTTCGCAAGCGTGCACACGCTTTACATCGCCAAGGTTGAAAGGAAGGGGCGCGCCGCCGCGGGGGTCGATCAGATTATTCGCTGGCTGACGGGCTATAGCGAAGACCAGTTGACTGCGCATCTGGCGGCAAAGACGACCTTCGAAGATTTCTTTGCGCAGGCGCCGCAGCTGCATCCCTCGCGCGCCCTGATCAAGGGGGTGATCTGTGGCGTACGCATTGAAGAGATCGAAGAGCCGCTCATGCGCGAAATCCGCTATCTCGACAAGCTGATCGACGAACTGGCCAACGGCAAGGCGATGGAAAAGATTCTGCGCGGATAGGACCCTAGGGGCGCGGCTTTCGCAGGGCGAACCACGACAGGACGCCGAGCGCCATGGCCAGCCAGGGCAGCAGGACGGCATTGAGCATCTGCCAGCCCAGCGCCTCAAGCATGACGCCCGAGCCGAGCGAACAGATGAAGCCGACGACGAAGATGGTCATGTCGTTGGTCGCCTGCGCCCGGCTTTTTTCGGCCGGCTCGTAGGCTTTGGTCAGGAGCGTCGTCCCGCCGACATAGAGGAAGTTCCAGCCGATACCCAGGAGGATGAGCGCCAGCGAGAAGGAAGCGAAGCCGACACCTGACAGGCTGATGGCGATATCGGCGGCCAGGATCAGCACGCCTGCGATCATGATGCGCAGCACGCCGAAGCGGGCGATCAGGCTGCCGGTAAAGAAGGACGGCACGAACATGCCGAGGATATGGAACTGTATGACCGTGGCGGAGTCGGCCAGCGAATGCTGGTGATGGTCCATGGCGATCGGTGTCGCGGTCATGGCCAGCATCATGATGCCGGAGCCGGTAGCGGCGCCGAACAAGGCAACGAGATAGACCGGCTGGGTGACCATCTTCAGCCACGAGCGGTTTTTGATGGTTTGCTGGTCGTGGGGTGGCGGCGGGATGCGCAGGCCCAGCAGGACGCCAGAAGCGGCAACGGAAACGATGGAGAGGATAAGGAAGGAGCCGGCATACAGGGCGGGCAGCCAGGCACTGCCGGCGCGCGCCAGCGTCGGTCCGAGGAAGGCGGCGATGATGCCGCCGGCGAGAACAAGCGAAATGGCCTTGGGACGGAAGGCGTCATCGGCGACTTCGCTGGCGGCGAAGCGGTAGAACTGCGCGAAGGCCTGATAGGCGCCGACCATGAAAGTTCCGACGCAC
>CBIHPL010000129.1:0-8495 GCA_966212005.1 uncultured Asticcacaulis sp. | reverse complement strand
CGCCCGCACGTCGGCGTCGTCATCCAGGAAAAAGGCCCGGACAGGAGGCTGTTTTTCACTGACTTCGGGCGCATCGCTCATGTTCGAAAACGGACAGTGGGAGGGGCGGGATGTCTGGGAATTTCCCTGTTTTTTGAGTAAAAGTCAAATGAAATGAATAATTTATGCCTATTGAAAAAGCCGTGTTAGCTTCTTATCATGCCCGATACCTCCTCAACACATACCCCTACCCGCAAGATGGACCGTGCGCTGACCAGGCCCTGGTATCGCAAACGGCCGTTCCAGATCGGGGCGGTGGTCGTAGCAGTCGGTGCGGTCAGCCTGACCCTGTTCCTGCTGCGGCCGGCGTCGAACACGGTCGAGGTCAATGCCGTCAATATCGACGCCCGTGAAGTCGTCCGCGCCGCTTACTCCGACTATGTGCCGTTGCGCGCCGAAGTCGTGCCGCTGGTCACCGTCTTCATCACGGCCGAGGCCGCCGGCCGGGTCGAAAGCGTCACGGCGGACGACGGCGTCCTGGTCGGTGCCGGCCAGCCTTTGGCGCGTCTGTCAAATCCGTCGCTGACGCTCGAGGTGTCGACACGCGAAGCCGACATTTCGGCGCGCCTGTCCGACAGCGCCAGCCAGCTGATGAACCTGCAAACCCAGGCGCAAGCCCGCGAACAAACGCGCGCCGATGTCGCCTATGCCCTGCACAAGGCCGAACAGGAGCTGACGCGGCGCCGGACCTTGCGCGACCAGGGCGTGATCAACGACGCCGCGCTCAAGGTCTATGCCGATGAGGCCGATTACCAGCGCACGCGCCTGGCCGCGCTGACAACCAGCGAGGCCCAGGAAGACGCCTTCTATCAATCGCAACGCCAGGCGATCATGGATTCGGCGGCCGATCTGCGCCGCTCACTGACCGAAGTACGTAAAGGTTTGACCGCCCTGACCATAACCGCGCCGACAGCCGGCCGGCTGACCGGCTTCGACCTCAAGCCGGGCCAGGCGGTGACGCAAGGCTTGGCCCTGGGCCAGGTCGACTCCGAGGGCACATACAAGCTGCGCGCCCAGGTCGACGAATACTACCTGCAACGCCTGACAACCGGGCTGAAGGCCCAGGCGCGCCTGCACGACCAGACGGTCAATGTCCATGTCAGCAAGGTTTTCCCTCAGGTTACCAATGGCCGCGTCACCGTTGAGCTTGAATTCGACTCGGGCGTGCCGGCTGACCTCAAGCGCGGCGAGGCCGCCGATATCCGCCTGCAGATGAGCGCCGGCAGCGAGATCGCGACCCTGGCGCCATCCGGCAGCTGGGTCAGCGACACCAACGGCACCTCGGTGTTTGTATTGAATGCCAAAGGCGACAAGGCCTCGCGCCGCACCGTCACCATCGGCCGCCGCAATCCCGAATATGTCGAGGTCTTAAGCGGCCTCAAGCCCGGCGAGCGCATCATCGTCGCCGGCACATCCAACTATCAAAAAGCGCAACATCTGCGTCTCAAGAAAAGTGCAAGCCAATGACCGATACATTGATCGACCTGCAAAAAATCACGCGCCTTTATCGTTCGGATGACGTCGAAACCACGGCGCTGCACAACATATCGCTGACCATCAGGCGCGGGGAATTCGTCGCCATCATGGGGCCGTCGGGCTGCGGCAAGTCCACGCTTCTGAACGTTCTGGGCACCATCGACCGGCCGACGGCAGGGGCTTACCTCTTTGAGGGCCACGATCTGGCGAAGATGAGCGAAAAGAACCTGGCGAAGCACCGCGCCCGGCACTTGGGCTTCATTTTCCAGAGCTTCAATCTGGTTGATGACCTGACCATCTACGAGAATATCGAACTGGGCCTGCTCTATCGCGAAGGCCGCAAGGGCTCGCGCCGCCAGGCGATCGAAGGCGCCATGGACAAGGTCGGCATCGCCCACCGCGCCCGTCACTTCCCGCATCAGCTGTCGGGCGGTCAGCAGCAGCGCGCCGCCATCGCCCGCGCCATTGTCGGCCAGCCCGACCTGATCCTGGCCGACGAGCCGACCGGCAATCTCGACACGGAAAACGGCGCCCAGGTCATGGACATCCTGAAAAGCCTGAACAAGGGCGGGGCGACCATCATCATGGTCACCCACTCGCAGTCGCACGCCGACCAGGCGACGCGTCAGGTCGACATCCTCGACGGCCAGCTGGTCGCGTCCGTGGCCCAGGTTCTCTAGGAAGATGATGTAATGCTGCGCTCGACCTTCACCGCCTTCTACCGCGCGTTCACGCGCCATCCGCTTTACGCCCTGCTGAACCTGCTGGGACTGAGCTTCGGCATCGCCGTCTTCATCACCCTGGGCCTGTTCTTTCGGTTTGAAACCACATTCGAACAATGGCTGCCGAACGCCTCGAAGATCTATGTCGTCGAAAACGCCTGGAAGTTTGCCGCTGTGCGCACCGACCCGGAGCCGTGGACCAATGGCGGCCTGCTGGACGACATCAAGTCGGATAACCCGCAGCGCGTCGGAACACGGCTGTGGGATCACAATGTGACCGTTCATGTCGGCGCCAACAGCACTCAGGAAGAGGTTCTGCTGGTTGACGCAGAGTTTTTCAAGGTTTTCGACCTCCCGGTTCTGGCCGGTAGCAAGACCAAGGCTTTGGCCTCCCCGGACAATGTCGTCATTTCCCAGCCAATGGCTGAAAAGTATTTCCCCGGGGAAGCCGCCGGGACGCTGGTCGGCAAGACGATACGGCTGACCGATGAGGAGGGCACGCACGATTACCGCATCAGCGCGGTTATCAGGACGCTGCCCGACACAACGGCGTACAGGTTCGACTTCGTCCGCCTGCTCACCCGGTCGCTGATTGACCGGACGCGAAGCTGGGAGCGCTACGGCTCGCAACGCCTGCAAACCGTACTCGTTTTTGACAGGCCGAAAGACGCCGACGATATGAACGCACACTTCCCGGCCTTTATCGACCGCCATGCCGCCAGTCAGTTCGGCGACGACAAGCCTAGTCATGTTCTGAAGACCACGGTGGTCCCCATCACCAGCCTTCATCTCGAAGACGAAAAAACCCGAACGGCGGTGTATGTCCTCGGCATTGTCGGCATCTTGGCCTTCCTGATCGCCGCCATCAACTACATCAATCTGGCGACCGCCCGCGCAGGCATGCGCGCCAAGGAGGTGGCCGTACGCAAGACGCTGGGCGCCACCCAGGGGTCGCTGCGCACGCAATTCCTTTGCGAAGCCCTGCTGACCACGGTTATTGCCGCCCTGATCGGCCTCAGCATTGTCGAACTCAGCCTGCCGCATATCAACAGCTTCGGCGATCTGAAGCTCAGGCTCGACTATGCCGGTGAAGCCGTGCCGCTAATTCTCGCCGGTGCCTTCATCGTCCTGGTCGGCTTGCTGGCGGGACTCTATCCGGCCTTCGTGCTATCCGGCTTCAAGCCTGCCCAGGTATTGGCGTCGTCGCGCACGCCGGCGGGCGGACGCATGGCCATCCGCTTGCGTGAAGCCCTGGTCGTCCTGCAATTCGTCGTGGTCATTGCCTTCTTCATTATGGGCGCGGGCTTCCTGAGCCAGCTCAATCACATGAAAAGCGCCGATATAGGCTTCAAGCGCGAAGGGCTTATGATCTCGGATTCGACCTATGATCCCGCCTTGACCAACCCTCAGCGCGAAGCCATCTGGACTGCCTTCCGCAATCTTCCGGGCGTCATCTCTGTGGCCGGGGCCAACAGTGCGCCGGGCGACAATTCGTTGACCAATAATACCGACGTGTCGCGCGAAGGCCATGTCGGCCGCCGACCGTCGTCGAGCTTTACCATTGTGGGAACGGACTATTTCACCACCTATGGTGGGACGGTTATCGCCGGGCGCATGTTGGACCCGTCACGCGGTGAAGACATCTATATCCGCTGGGTCAATGGCGAACAACAGGATCCGCCGCGCGGAGAGATCGCCAATGTGATGATCAACCGCACGGCTTCGGAAACGCTCGGTTTTAAATCGCCCCAGGAGGCCCCGGGTCAGGTTCTTGATTTCGACGATTACAAGGTTCGTGTCGCCGGCGTTATCGAGGATATGCGTTTCCGCTCGCCCAAGGAAAGGGTCGCGCCCATGCTCTATCTTATGGATCTGACGCCCTATGCGCATTCGATCACAGGTGTGCGCTATACCGGTGTCCCCGAGCCGATCATGCGGGCGCGCATGGAAAAGGCGTGGAAAGCGATCGCGCCTCAGGTTCCGTTCAAGGCGGTGTCCGGCGTCGAAAACATCGACAAGTACTACAAGCCCGACCGTAACCGCTCGAACCTGTTCAGCATCGGTGCTGGCGTGGCGGCCCTGATCGGCTGTATCGGTCTCTATGGCATGGCGGCGTTCAATACCTCGCGCCGGGCGCGGGAAATCGGCCTGCGCAAGGTGCTGGGAGCGTCAAGCGGCAAGGTGGTGGGCCTGCTGGTCGGCCAGTTCCTGAGGCCGGTCCTGCTGGCCAACCTGATCGCCTGGCCGCTGGCGTGGTATGCGCTCAAGCAATGGCTGTCTCAATTCGACGATGCCGTGGCGCTCGATCCACTGATCTTCGTGGCGGCGACGCTGGTGGCGATGACGATTGCCCTGCTGACGGTCGGTGGTCTGGCGCTTGCGAGTGCCTCGACCGAACCGGGGAAGGCGTTACGGCACGAATAGCCGGCGACAGCCCCGCCCACCATTGGCTCCGCCAACGGCCCCCCCCTCCCCATTCATGGGGTAAGCGCCGCGAAAGTATAGCTTTCGCAAGCGCAGGGACCGCCGAAGGCAGTGTGCGGGGCCAGCACTGTTAGCCACACGCTCAAACGCTGCTTATTTCGGCACCGACGCCGTGCCCGACACCTTCAACGTCGCCTTCACAGTCGCCGCATGCCCCGGTTGGCCACCACCGACATGGACGGCATAAGCACCCGGACGAACCTTGCGCACGCCGTTGCCATCAACCGCGCTCAAGGCCCGTGCATCGAGGGTCATCGTCACCTGGCAGCTTTCACCCGCCTTGAGATGGATACGCTCGAACCCAGCCAGCGCGTGCTTGGCGTTCGGCGCGCCTTTTACGACCGGCTTCGTAACATAGAACTGCACCACCTCATCGCCATCGCGCGTGCCGCTGTTGCGCACGGTCGCCGTCACCGTCACCGGCTGGCCCGCCTTAACCGAAGCCGCCGACAGGACCGGCGCATCATAGGCAAAGGTCGTGTAGCTCAGGCCCTTGCCGAACGGGTGCAGGACATCGCCTTTGAAATAGCGATAGGTGCGGTTCGCCATTGTGTAGTCGCCGAACGCCGGCAAGTCCCTCACATCGCGGTAGATGGTGTAGGGCAGGCGGCCGGCAGGATTGGTTCCACCGGTCAGGACACGCGCGATCGCCTGACCGCCCGCCTGACCGGGATACCAGGCTTGCAGCAACGCATCGGCATTCTGTTCGACCCAGGGATCGGAAACCGCGCCACCGGTCAGGTAGACGACCACCAAAGGCTTGCCGGTCGCCTTGACGGCTTCGAGCATCTTGCGCTGGGCGTCCGGCAGGCCAAGCGTCAGGCGGTCGCCGCCGTCAAAGCCCGGATAGTCGACCTTCATTTCCTCGCCTTCGAGATCGGGCGACAGGCCGGCAAAGGCGACGACGACATCACTCGCCTGCGCCGCCTTGACCGCGCCGTCGATCAGCACCTGCGGAGGCGCGACCCAGTCGAGCGCCACCAGCCGGTCTTCGTTGGCGCGGACGTAATCGACGCGGATCTCGTGCGGCCTGGTGTCGGTAAAGATGACCTCGGCCATCTTGCCGATCATGTCGCCCTGGGCGATCTGTTTGCCGTCGAGCCAGACTTTCACGTTCGGCTGGGCCTGACCGGCGCGCGGCGTCGACATACGGAAGGCCAGCTTGTAGGTGCCAGCCGCCGGAGGCGTCAGCACGCCGGTCCAGCGAACCGAGAAGTTCATCGGTTCAAACGCGCGTGTCGGCCCGGTGTGGTAGAAGTCGAAATTGATGACCTCATCGGTGCGCGTCATCTTCGGTGCGCCCGAGAAGGTCGGATTGTCGAAATATTCGCCCTTCAGGCCGTTTTCCGCGCTGCCGTCCGACGGCTTCAGGAAGATCGATGGAATCTCGATCGGCATGTTGTCGATCAGCGCTGATCCAGGGGCATAGATGACGCGGTCGCCATAGACGCCGCGCAGACCGTTCAGCGGATAGGACGGATCGACGGCCGCGCCGGTGTAGTTGCCTTCCAGGCTTTGCAGATGCTGGGCGTTGGGGCCAATGACGGCGATCTTTTCCGTCCCCTGCAGCGGCAACAGGCCCTTGGCGTTATTGAGCAGGACGATGGCTTCCTCGGCGGCACGCAGGGCCAGGGCGCGGTGCTGGGGCGTATCGATGGCGGTCAATGGAATATCATCATACCTGCTGCCGTCGATCAGCCCCATGCGGATGCGGGCCTCCATCAGGCGAACCAGGGACTTATCGATTTCGGCTTCGGTAATCAGGCCGGCGCGGACGGCGGCCGGAAGAGCGCGATAGCTGTCGCCGCAATCGAGGTCGGTGCCGGCGCGGATGGCGACGGCGGATGCCGCGGCATGGTCCTTATGGCTCTTGTGACCGGTGACCATGTCGTCGACCGAGTCGCAGTCCGATACGATAAAGCCCCTGAAGCCCCAGTCCTTGCGGACCAGGTTTTCCATCAGCGGGCTGGCGCAGGCCGGATAGCCGTCGATGGCGTTATAGGCGCACATCATGGAATAGGCCTGACCATCGACGATCGCCGAACGGAAGGCCGGCGTATAGGTGTCCTCCAGATCGAACTTCGACACATCGACATTGAAACCGTGGCGCAGGGGTTCAGGTCCCGAATGGACGACGAAGTGTTTGGGCGTGGCGATGCCCTTGAAATGGGCGGGGTCGTCGCCCTGAATACCCTTGATGAAGGGGACGGACATGTGCCCCGACAGGTAGGGATCTTCGCCGTAGGTCTCCTGGCCGCGGCCCCAGCGCGGATCGCGGAAGATGTTTATATTGGGCGACCAGTAGTTGACGCCGAAATAGCGTGCGGTGCCGCCGCTGCGGGCCAGTTCGGCATTGTAATTGGCGCGGCCTTCGGTGGCGATAGCCTCACCGATATCCTGCATCAGGCCCTTGTCCCAGGTGGCGGCCATGCCGATGGCCTGGGGAAAGACGGTGGCCTGCCCGGCGCGCGCCAGCCCATGCAGCACTTCGTTCCACCAGTCATAGGCCGGAAGGCCGAGGCGCGGCAGGGCGGGCGCGGCATTGCCCATCTGCCAGGCCTTTTCTTCCAAAGTCATGCGCGCGACAAGGTCCTTGGCCCGCGCTTCGGGCGCCAGGCCCTTGTCGAGAAACGCGCAAGACTGGGTCCGGCAGGCGGGTGGTACGGGCGGCGCCGCGACCGCGGGGACAGCAAGGACTGCGACGGCGATAATTGCGGACGACGCGACAAGACGGCGCGCGGCGGCAAGCGTGCGGGGCATGGCATCTCCTTGTCCTGTCGCGCCTGTTGCCGGCGCAATTTGACGCGCCTATCGTGTTGCGCATCCTGTTATGGGGTATCAGGAGATCAGGAGACCGTCAAGCCAATGGTCAGACCAATTTGGCGTGTCTAGCGCCGTTCCAGCCGATAGGCCAGGCTAAAAGCAATTATGGAGATCGCGCCGACAGCCACGCCGGCTGCGAAATCACGCCAGCGCCACAGGGCTTCATAGGCTTCATTCGCCTTGGCCATGGGGGGCGCTTCCGGCTGGGCAGCGGGTTGTACCGGCGGTAGCGCCTTGGCTTGCACGGCCTGGAGGCCGAATGCGCCCGCCGGCTTCCAGATATAGGGGTCCTCGATCTGGTCGGCGGGTCGCGTTACGGCGCCGGTATTGGATTCAGGAAGGACTGTGGCGAGGGCAGGCGGAGTGGACTCGGCAGTGGCAGTGGCCATGGCGGTCTCCTGTGGAACAACAATCGTCGCCACCATGCCCGCCGTCTTGTAAAAATGCAGTCCGCTTGATTTTGCGGGTGCGTAAAAGGCCTATTTTGCAGATCGGAGCCGTGCCTGATCAGGTGACCAGTTGATGACGTGATAGGTGGTCGGTGTGTTTCCGACATTGCGCAGGGCGTGCGGATCGTTCGACGCGTTGAAGATCACCGAGCCGGGCCCGAGACGTATCCATTTGCCGTCGTTGAAGACCTCGACCGTGCCTTCACGGATGATAACCAGTTCTTCATTGACGTGGGTGTGCGGGGGATGTGAGGTCGTGCCGGGATTGAGCGTGGTGACGTGCATTTCCAGCTCTTCGAGCGTGGCGGTCGGCTGCCGGACCAGTTGCCGGACTTCGCCGACATCGGTCTTGGTCGCCTTCATCTGGTTCCAGTCGAAGGTGGTCGGGCCGAGGACGGGCTTGGTGGCGTCGGCGGCGAATGAAGCCACAGATATTACGGCTATAGTTCCTATCAGGGTAATCCCGGCAACCTTGATATCGCGTGTTGTAAGCATTGACGGG
>CBIHPL010000128.1:0-8509 GCA_966212005.1 uncultured Asticcacaulis sp. | reverse complement strand
GACGGGGTCTCGCCCGCTAAAACTATCTCACAAATCCAACAGACAAGGGGGATTTGCAAAAATCAGCAGGCCTTCTGCTTCTTGTCGCGAGCCCATTCCATGGCGCCTTCGATATGGCTAAGGAAAACCGGGTCGCTCCAGTCCTTGATCTGGTGACCCAGCGCGCTGTAGAAGATGCCGCCCTTGCCCTGGCACTTTGTCCAGACGATCGGATGGTCCTTGCCCATGCGTAAGGGCTCGGTCGGATCGTAGGTCGTCTCATCGACCGTCGCCAGAACGTGGACGCCCGGGCCGCGCGGATTGCGGTCGAACGTGTACCATTCTTCGTTATGCGTCCACTTTGTGGGCAGGCCCCTCATCGCCGGATGGCTGGGATCTTCGACGGTCAATACGCCGTCCTGGATCGTTGGCGGGTGCGCGATGAAGCCGGCGCCAATGACGTTGTCGATATACCACGGCCACGGATGGTTCTTGGTGCCCCCCGCGCCGTGCACGGCGACGATCCGGCCGCCATTTTCCAGCCATTTCTGGAAGACGATCTTCTGTTCGGGGGTGAAAATCTGGCCTGTCGTGTGATTGAGGACCAGCACATCGAAACGCTTCATATCCTTGGTGTTGAAGATGGCGGCGTTGGGCGTTTCGTAGATCTGCCAGCCACGCTTGTTGGCGATATCGGTAATCGCCTTGGCCGTCGCCGGCATGCTGTCGTGGCGCCAGTCATTGGCCTTGGACAACATCAGGATGGCGTGGGGCTTTAAGTCCTTGGGAAGCTTTGGCGCTTCGCTCTCGAATACGGGGTTTGTTACGCGTTCGGCGCCGGCCGGAGCGGCGGCCACGGCCATTAACGCGGCTGTCAGGAATAGGGCGCGCATGGACATCTCCTCTGTTGTTTTCCACGAGCGATATGCCGAAAAGTGTGCAGCGGTTTTCGGCCAAATATCGCGACAAACAAAAATTTTGATTGGAGCGTGGCTGTTACCACCCTCAATCAAGAGGTTATGACGCCATTTACCCGGCGGCAAGGGCCGGTAACGGCGGACCGGAATGAAAACGGAAATCAATGTCGGGTTCGGCGATCAGGGCCTGCTCGACCGGGCGGATGACCTCGATGCGACGCGCAATATCGCTGGCCTCGCCATAAAGATGCGCCAGGCGGATATAGCCCTGGAAGTGTCTGGCTTCGCTAGCCAAAAGCCCTGAGTAGAATTTCGACAGTTCGGGATCGAGGCGCGGGGCGACGGCGCCAAAACGTTCGCACGACCGCGCTTCGATAAAGGCGCTGATCAACAGGATATCGGTGATCATGCCCGGCTCGTTACGCCGGACCAGCGCACGCAGGCCCGAAGCGTAACGTGCGGCGGAGAGGGGGCGTAAGGGTATGTTGCGCGCCTTTATAAGTTTAAGCACCTGCTCGTAATGGACCAGTTCTTCACGCGCCAGCCGCGACATGGCGTTGATCAGGTCCGGTCGTTCCTGATACTTGGCCATCAGATTTATGGCGTTGCTGGCCGCCTTATATTCACAGTTCTTGTGGTCCAGCAGTAGAATGTCGATATTGGCGACGGCGGCGTCGATCCAGGCTTGCGGCGTTTCGCTGCCCAGAAATTCATGAATATTGTCCGCCATTGGATGTTTGGTCATCGGACAGCCTGTGCCAAATCATGCCGGCAAAATCAAGCTGCTCCGGATCTGGGGTATGCGGATGCTGTATACACTGCGGATGCAATTTACTTGAATATGTAACTAGTGGGGCTGTTTTTGCATTCTTATGCAAAGGGTTATCTGAACATTACGCATAATTCATTCGACAATAGGGCCTTGTCGCGTAAACATTCATGAGCAGATTATGACTCGGATACTGTGGCCACAACATTACAATCTGGTAATGTTGCGGTATTGCGGCCGCGTCTACACAGTTAAACTGTATTCAAGAGATTATCTGAGTGAACTTCCTTCTCCGGGTTGCCGCAGCTCAGGTAATAAAGGGGGAGGATGTAGGCGCGTCCTCCCCCGCACAGCCCTAGACTCCGCTGAAGGAATAGGCCCGTTCGACCCGGCCGATACGCACTTCATAGCGCTCATACCAGGTTTCGCGCCCTGTCTTCTGGGCCGCCAGGTGATCGACCACACGTTTCCAGGCCCGGATACTGTCTTCATCCGTCCAGAAAGAATTGGTGATGCCAAAGCCATCGGCGTCCCGTGCGCTTTCAACGCCCAGATAGCCCGGTTGCTGAGCTGCCAGTTCCGTCATGCGCGCCGCCATGTCGCCATAGCCCTGGTCGCCTTCGGTGCGACGCGACGAGAAGCTGACGATATAGTAGGGTGGGGCCGGCAGCGAGGCGAAGGTCATGTGGCGGAACTCAGGCTGAGGCTCGTGAAAAGGTTTGCCGGTAAGCGGTGGGCGTGGTGTTCAGCTGCTCACGGAAATGGTGACGCAGGTTGGTCGTGGTGCCGAAGCCCGCGCGCATGGCGATTTCCTCGACCGTAATGTCGCTGGCTTCCAGGTGGTCCCGTGCTTCATTCAATCGCGCCGTCAGAAGCCACCTGGCCGGCGTGGTGCCTGTGGCTTCCGAAAACCGGCGCAGAAAGGTGCGTTCGCTCATCCCGGCGCGCTTGGCCAGGTCGCCGATGCGATGATCCTTGTCGAGGTTGCGACGCATGTGGTCGAGCAGGGGCCCCAGCCGATCGCTTTCGTATACTACCGGGACGGCGCGCTCGATGTACTGAGCCTGGCCGCCGTCGCGGTGCGGCGGGACGACCAGCCGGCGGGCCACCGTGTTGGCGGCGGCAGGGCCGAAATCGCGCCGGATCAGGTGCAGGCACAGGTCGATGCCGGCGGCGCTGCCGGCAGAGGTCAGAATCTGGCCTTCGTCGATGTAAAGGACGTCGGGAATGACTTCGATATCCGGATAATGGGATCGGATGTGGCTGGTATATTTCCAGTGCGTGGTCGCCTTGCGGCCATTCAGCAGGCCGCACGCCGCCAGCACCTCTATGCCTGAGCAAATCGTAAGGATGCGGGCGCCGCGGCCATAGGCGCGAACGATCACGTCGCGAAGCTTTTCCGGAACGGGCCGGGCGATGGGCCAGCCGGGAATGATAATCGTGCCTGCGTCCTCCAGGTCCTCCAGCGGGTAGGGCGCGGCAACCTGTACGCCCGCCGTGGTGCGACAGGGGCCGTCATCGAAGCCGACAACCTTAAACCTATACCAGTCCGATCCCATTTCCGGCCGGTCGAGGCCGAAAAGTTCGACCGAAATGGAAAACTCGAAGAGCGGCATGCCGTCAAAGGCCAGGGTACAGACCTTGCGATTTGGCAGCGGAGCGGGAAGAGACGTGTTTGGCATGATTGTTACCCTATATGTCATTTCCGCCATCTTCAAGACGGGCTTCCGTTGCGGCATCATCACTTTCATCGACAGATCGTTGCCGAAGGGCGCTGCCTATCTGTAAGCCGCGCCCGAAGATGTCATCAGTTCGTAAGCCCCATGGGAACGGCAATCTTCATTGTGATTTGAAAGTATAATTAAGGGCGCGGTTCCTGCATTACGCAGGGTAAGGATTATTCGGGCACACTTCCTCTCCGGGTTGCCGCAGTCCGAATGATACGGAGGAGGATGTTGGCGCGTCCTCCTCCATTATTCCATGAGGCATATATGCTGGAGCTCAGACCAAACTGTGAATGCTGCGACAGGGACCTGCCGCCGCAAACGGTGGATGCCATGATCTGTACGTTCGAATGTACCTTTTGCAAGGATTGCGCGCAGGCCCTGGCGCTGACCTGCCCGAACTGTGGCGGCGAACTGGTCCGGCGTCCCATCCGCCCGGCGCAAAAGCTGACCGCAAATCCTCCGTCGAGCCGAAGGATATTGCGCGCCGATCCATGCGATCACTTTAAAATTGCGGACGCACCCACGCGCGCTACCTGACCGTCCTGCGGGCCGGTGCCGCCGGATACACCGATCGCGCCCACGACGACATTATCGACGATCAGAAGTTCGCCGCCTTCGATGGCCAATGCGCCGGTGAATATGGAGTTCAGGGTTCCGCCCTTGACTGCTTCCTGAAAGTAGGACGTCGGGCGCTTGAAACCGGCGGCGGTTTCGGCTTTGCGGCGCGCAACGTCGTTGGATCCATACTGGGCGCCATCCATCTTTTGGCTCAGCACCATGGCGCCATTGGGTTCCACTACGGTAATCACCATGTTCCAGCCATTGCGGCGTGCCTCGGCTTCGGCAGCCGCCGCCGCGGTCTTGGCCTCGGCAAGCGTGATTGTACGGCCGTACGGCGGGTAGACGACGGGAGTGGCGGGCGAAGCCGGCTTGGTTTGGGCGAGTGCCGGCATGGCGAAGGCAAGAACGCTGGCGATGGCTAGGATGGCTGTCCTCATGGTAGGTCTCCCTTTCGATTTTGACACCGGTGTACTACGCCTTTCGCCTGCCGTCATCAGCCTGGCGCGGCGTTTGCCGTAATGAGGGCTTGCCTTTTTCCGACTTTGCCTGTAACAGGCGCGCTCCGGCGTGGAAGGCCCGTCCTTTCACCCGTTCTGTCCGAGACCTTCGGGGAGCAGGGGCCACCTGTTCCATAATGTCTGAGAGCCCTCAGGCGCCGAATTGAGACGGGACGCGAAACGCCTCAAGAGATCTGCTGTTTCCTTAAACAGGAACCGTGGCCTCGTGGTGATCAGCATCTCATCTGGACAGTTACCCCTGACGGTTCCGCATTCGCGGGAACGACAGGGTTATCGTTGTTCCGGCCCCTTGGGCCGGGATGTCACCGCCGTGACGGCATTTTGTCGTCACATATCCCATGGAGGCCACTTATGGACCGCGCTCAAAAAGCTGCGTCGATCGAAGAGCTGAAAAGCGTATTCGCCGACCATGCTACCGTGGTTGTCACCCAATATACGGGTCTGACCTTTGTGGAATTGTCTGAACTTCGCAACCGTCTCCGCAAGGAAGGCGCCGTTGTGAAGGTGTTCAAGAACCGTCTGGCTCAAAAGGCCCTGGACGGCAAGGTCGGCGAAAAGGGCGATGCCCTGTTCAAAGGCCCTGTTGCCCTGGTCTATTCGGCCGATCCGGTTACCGCTGCCAAGATTTCCGTCCAGTACGCCAAAGAGAATGACAAGCTCAAGATCAGTGGCGGCCTCATGGACACGGACGTCTTGACCGAAGCTGGCGGCCAGTCGCTGGCCACGCTGCCGTCGCTGGACGAGCTGCGCGGCAAGCTGGTTGGCCTGCTGCAAGCCCCGGCGACCAAGATCGCTGGCGTTCTGCAAGCGCCTGCCGGTGCGGTTGCTCGCGTCATTGGCGCGCATGCCCGCGCTCAAGCGTAAGAACACAGACCCTTTCACTCAACACTTCATCTTTTAAGGAAATCAAATGTCCAAACTCGAAAAGCTGGTCGAAGACCTGTCCGCCCTGTCCGTTCTCGAAGCTGCTGAACTGTCGAAGCTGCTCGAAGAAAAGTGGGGCGTCTCGGCTGCCGCTCCGGTCGCCGTTGCCGCTGTTGCCGGTGGCGCTGCTGCCGCTCCGGCCGAAGCTGCCGAAGAGCAAACCGAATTCACCGTTGTCCTGACCGACGGCGGCGACAAGAAGATCAACGTGATCAAGGAAATCCGTGGCATCCGTTCGGACCTCGGCCTGAAGGAAGCCAAGGACCTGGTCGAAGGCGCTCCGCAGACCGTCAAGGAAAACGTCTCGAAGCAAGAAGCTGCCGACATCAAGAAGAAGCTGGAAGAAGCCGGCGCCAAGGTCGAAGTTAAGTAATTTCGGCTTTTGCCTGACTATCCATGACGGGCCGGAGGCAACTCCGGCCCGTTTTGTTTTTAGGCCTGCGCGGCGTGGAAGGCTTGCGGATTGCAATTGAATGTGTGGGCCGCTCTGAGGAAATTCTCGCCGCCAGGGTTTGTAAAGCGCGCTCTCCGCGCCATATCAGAACCATGGAAGAAGGCACGGCTGTACCGGTAACCGACAGACCCAGGCCGATGCCCAAAGGCGTCGTGACGCGGCGCGTGACCCGGTTCACGCTGATGTTCGACCCGCGCAACTGGCCCATATGGATCGTGGTCGTGCTATGCGCAGCCGTATTCGTCGGCCAGCAGCGCGGCCTGCTGCCGCTGGAAATCTATGCCTTTTCCGGCCAGGCCTTGAGCGAAGGCCGCTGGTGGACGCCGCTGACGTCGATGTTCATGCACGGCGACGGCGTAAACCCGTACATCAGTTATGCCCATATCGGCATGAACATGTGGGCCTATCTGTCGCTGGCGCCTTTGGTCGCGGCGCGTTTCGGCAAGGGCTGGCGGGGCCTTATTCCGTTTCACATCTTCTACCTGCTGGTCGGGCTGGCGGGTGTCGGAACCTTCTGGGTTTTCCACCAGGACGGCGAAATCCCGCTGGTCGGAGCGTCAGGCGCGATCTACGGCATCTACGCCGCCATGATGCGGCTCGACATCTTCGGTGAGCGGGTGGCGCCGATCTTCAGCCGCCGCACGCTCGACGCCGTCTGGTTCTTCATCTGGAGCAACGCGCTGGTCGTCGTCCTGTTCGGTGTGCCTTACGTGTCGCTTCAGGCCTCGGCTAGCGTACCGGTTTCGCTCGACATTCCCATCGCCTGGGAAGCGCACCTCGGCGGCTTCGTCGCCGGGTTTTTCCTGATCGGCCTGATGAAGGGCAGGGGCTGGGACCGCGACTGGAAGGCAGGGATTGAAGTCATCAGACTTGATCATCGTGCGTTTGAATAGCTTATGCCCGGCTATCGAATTTGCCCTCTTGACAAAAACCAAAATAAATCCATCTGCCCCCTTTACGAAACAAAATTAGTACGCTATGGCACGCTCCCCCATAAGGCGTACTGCGTCTTGTTGAGGACCCGAAGGCCGGTCTTATGCTCTTTCCGCCGGCGAAGGGTTTGATCCTTAAATGGATCAAAAAAACAGCGTCTTTGGTCTCAACCGCCAAAAAAGAGCAGGCGCGAAGCAAACTCTGGTCCGGCCTGGACCGATAACCTTTCGCGCGCAGTCTGACTGCCTCTACACGAACACTTTAAATTAGCGCATTTACGCGCCAAGGAAAAACGATGGCCCTGTCGTTCACCCAGAAGAAGCGGATCCGCAAGTCTTTCGGCCGCATCCCTGAAGCTATCCAGATGCCGAACCTGATCGAGGTTCAGCGCTCGTCCTACGAACAGTTCCTGCAACGCTTCGTCCGCCCGTCAGAGCGCGTCGACGACGGCCTGGAAGCTGTCTTCAAGTCGGTCTTCCCGGTGAAGGACTTCAACGAGCGCGCCACGCTGGAATATGTGTCGTATGAGTTCGAAGAGCCGAAGTACGACGTCGAGGAATGCATCCAGCGTGACATCACCTATGCCGCGCCGCTGAAGGTCAAGCTGCGTCTGATCGTGTTCGAAAGCGACGAGGAAACGGGCGCCCGTTCGGTCAAGGACATCAAGGAGCAGGACGTCTATATGGGCGATATCCCGCTTATGACGGACAAGGGCACCTTCATCGTCAACGGCACGGAGCGCGTCATCGTCTCGCAGATGCACCGTTCGCCGGGCGTCTTCTTTGATCACGACAAGGGCAAGACGCACTCGTCAGGCAAGCTCCTGTTCGGCGCCCGCATTATCCCGTATCGCGGTTCGTGGCTCGACTTCGAGTTCGACGCCAAGGACATCGTCTATGTCCGTATCGACCGCCGCCGCAAGCTGCCGGCGACGTCCTTCCTTTATGCGTTGGGCATGGACGGCGAAGAAATCCTCACAACCTTCTATGACGTCGTGCCGTACGAAAAGCGCGAAGCCGGCTGGGTTACGCCGTACAAGTTCGAGCGCTGGCGCGGTGTGAAGCCGGAATTCGACCTGATCGACGCCGACACCGGCGAAGTGGTCGCGCCCGCCGGCACCAAGATCTCGGCCCGTTCGGCCAAGAAGCTGGGCGACACCGTAAAGTCGCTGCTGCTGTCGCCGGACGCCCTGATCGGTAAGTACCTGGCGCGCGATGAAGTCAACTTCTCGACCGGCGAAATTTACGCCGAAGCCGGTGACGAGCTCGACGCCGCCGCCGTCAAGACCCTCGAAGAAAACGGTTTCACCACCATCGACGTGCTCGACATCGACCACGTCACGGTTGGCCCGTACATGCGCTCCACGCTGCGCGTCGACAAGAACTCGAACCGCGAAGACGCCCTGTTCGACATCTACCGCGTCATGCGTCCGGGCGAGCCGCCCACGATCGAAGCGGCTGAAGCCATGTTCCAGTCGCTGTTCTTCGAAATCGAGCGCTACGACCTGTCCAGCGTCGGCCGCGTCAAGATGAACATGCGCCTCGAGCAGGACGTCGCCGACAGCGAGCGCGTGCTGCGCAAGGACGACATCCTGAAGATACTCAAGATACTGGTCGGCCTGCGCGACGGCCGCGGCGAAATCGACGACATCGACAACCTCGGCAACCGCCGCGTCCGCTCGGTCGGCGAACTGCTGGAAAACCAGTACCGCGTCGGCCTGCTGCGCA
>CBIHPL010000127.1:0-8524 GCA_966212005.1 uncultured Asticcacaulis sp. | reverse complement strand
TCGCGACTGCAAACCGCAGGCTGTTACCAGCGGTAGTGCGAGAACGCGCGGTTCGCTTCAGCCATCTTGTGCGTGTCTTCACGCTTCTTGACGGCGGTGCCGCGGTTGTTGGCCGCGTCCAGCAGTTCGCCGGCCAGCTTTTCCGTCATGGTGTTCTCACCACGCTTGCGCGCGGCGTTGACCAGCCAGCGGATCGCCAGGGCGCGACGACGGTCCGGACGGACTTCGACGGGGACCTGATAGGTCGCACCACCGACGCGGCGCGAACGCACTTCGATCGACGGCGAAACATTGTCCAGGGCCGCGTGGAAGGTCTCGATCGCGGTCGCGTCCTTCTTCTTGGCGACGAGGATATCAAAGGCGCCGTAGATGATGTTTTCGGCGACGGCCTTCTTACCTTCGTACATGACGTAGTTCATGAACTTGGTGACAACCAGATCACCAAACTTGGGATCGGGCAGAACTTCGCGCTTCTCTGCGCGGTGACGACGTGACATTCGATCTGCTCCTTACTTCGGACGCTTCGCGCCGTAGTGCGAACGGCGTTGCTTACGGTTCTTGACGCCTTGCGTGTCGAGCACGCCGCGCAGGATGTGGTAACGGACGCCCGGGAGGTCCTTCACGCGGCCGCCGCGGATCAGAACAACCGAGTGTTCCTGAAGGTTGTGGCCTTCGCCGGGGATGTAGCACACGGCTTCGATCTGCGAGGTCAGACGGACCTTGGCAACCTTACGAAGGGCCGAGTTCGGCTTCTTCGGCGTGGTGGTGTAGACGCGGGTGCAGACGCCGCGGCGCTGCGGGCAGCCCTTCAGGGCCGGAACCTTGTTGCGCTTGGCCGGAACCTGGCGCGGCTTGCGGAGAAGCTGGTTGATTGTGGGCATCGAAACGATGACTTTCTTTTGTTGTCCTACCGCTCCGCTGCTTGAGGACCGGTAGGGAGACCTGTGCCGTTTGGCCGGAGGATCTCGGTTTCGTTTTAGCAGTTCAGAGGCTCTGAAAACAGACAAACACAAAAGCCGCAACCTGCGCTATGGAGGTTACGGCGGGGACACAGCCCCTGCGAATATCCGGATCAGGGCGGGTTTTTGAGGCCCACCTCGAAATTGATCGGCGGGCTATATAGGATGGTCGCGCCCCCGTCAAGCACGGCAAACACGGATTTGCAATTTGCGGCAAAAGTCCAGCCGCAACGACCACTCCCTAACGAATAGCCGGTTTGAAATTACCAGATGACGAAATTTCAACCATATGGTTAACATACACAACCATACGGGCGGGGGCAAGGCAATGCTATCGGAAGATGAGCTTCACACCATTGAGTGCGTTCGGGCGGGCGAAGAAGCGGACTTTTCCCACCGGTCCACCAGAACCCTGAAAGCGAGCTTCCTCAAAGCCTTGATGCTGGGCCTGCCGTTCGGTGACTATGCCGATGGGGTTCCGCTCACCGGTCTCGGGGTTCGCATTCGCGGTGCACGATTGGATGGCCACCTGAACCTTGAATACGGCGCCCTCACCGAAGGCAGTTATATGCCCGGCCTCGCGCTTTCGGACTGCGACATTCCCGATGGAATGAATTTGAAGTCTGCGCGCCTGCAAAGACTTTGCCTCAAAGGTTCCCGGCTCCATTGGCTTGAAGCCGACCATATCCACATCAACGGGCTTCTGGATGTCCGCGAAGTTCATGCGCCTGCGCCGAACTCGGAATGCCGGCTGACCTTGCGCGGCGCGCATATAATGGACGGGATTGAAGCCGGCGGCGCGCGGCTATGTGCACCCGAGGCCAATAACGGTTATGAGAAATATGCCGAACGCTCGATTTACGCGCTGGATCTCCCCGAAGCGCAGGTCAATGGCGACATCCGTCTCTTCCCGAATTTCTCCGCAACAGGCGGCATTAATCTGAACGGAGCCATGATAAATGGTTCGGTTCACGCCCACGGCGCGAAGCTGAAATCGGGGCAACTGTACGCGTTCGATGGTTGCGGCGCGCATATCAAGGGCAATCTGGCCCTGGACTCCCGCAATATTTCCGCGGCCGAGCATGCGGCAGCACGCCTGCAGGGGATCAGCCTCGACGGGACCTCTCGGTTTCAATGCGACGGCCAGCTCCGCCTCCACAACCTTATCCTGGATGAAGATCTGAGACTGTACGGCGCCCGGATCTGCGGCGAGCTGGGACGCATCGCCGCTGAAAACGTGACCATACGCGGGGATGCATGCCTGTGCGCTTTCGATAATGCGAGAGGCAAGAGACTTTCCGAAGCAGATGACTATACCGGTTTTACACCGGAAATCCTGCCGTTCGAGTGCGAAGGCCGGATCGACATGCGGGGCACCTTCGTTGGCGGCGATCTTAACCTCAAAGGTGCGCACCTCGGTTCCGAAATCGATGTTTCCACCGGCGTAGTCGAAGGACATGTCTTGTGCGCACCTCAGGTGCATCGGGAAAAAGCACGCGAAGAGCTGCGTGACAAAACGCTGGTCAAACGGTTCGTCTGCGACGGCCACATGAAATTCAATGGCCTCAAGGTTTTGGGAAACCTGATCATGGAGGGCGCGCAACTCAATGACAAGCTTACTGCCTATGGCATCCGGGTCGAAGGGTATGCACGCCTCAGTCCATTCGTGCAGTCACACGAAAACGGCACAGTCTGGCGATTTGAAGCCGCCAAGCGCATTATTCTGGAAAACGGTTATGTCGGGCAGAAGCTGGACATGAGCGGGGCGTGGCTGCGCGACGAATTGCGTGCCGCCAATATCCAGGTCGGCAGCAGCCTGCTGATGTGCGCTCATACATGTGTGGAGCGAAGCGACGTATTCTTTTGGTTCGAGGCCGCCCTGCGCGTCAATCTCTCCGCGGCGGATATCAAGGGTAATCTTGATCTGTGTGGTGCCAGGCTCGGCAAGGGACTGAGGCTTCGCGGAGGTCATATTCACAGTGCATTACTTATCGATATCTTCGATCACCATGAAAATTCCCCTGATGCGGCCGGCAAAAGGGTCTTCAGGAAAAAGAGCATCGATCTCTTCAACGCTCACGCGGCCATCCTTTCCGACCACAGGTTTCTGCGGGGCATCACAAATACCA
The DNA here is from genome assembly GCA_966212005.1 of uncultured Asticcacaulis sp. Lineage (GTDB taxonomy): Bacteria > Pseudomonadota > Alphaproteobacteria > Caulobacterales > Caulobacteraceae > Asticcacaulis. The sequence goes on along the minus strand of CBIHPL010000127.1, from coordinate 5,436 downwards.
ACCATCAGCATGAGGAACTGCGGCTAGGCTATAGTCCCAGTTATTTTATCCGGCTTGAAGGCTTCACCTACGATCGATTTCGACACTACGCAGACGAAGAATCTCTGGAGATTCGAGAAAAAGCCCGCCGTGAGCGCATAAAAGCAGCCATCGCCAAGAGGCTCGGAGCAAAATTCGATCGTGAAAGCTTCCTGCAAACCCCAATGCCTCAGGAGCTGCTGAATATCCGCCTGAATGACTGGCTAAAACTACAATATCGCGGCGAGAGATCAGACGGAAAACGAGAAGCTGACCGGAAAAATTACAACCCCGATCCCTACAACACGCTTTATAAATACTATAAAAAAATGGGAGCCCAGGATATTGCCGATCAGGTTCTATTTAAAAAACTCAAAATAGAAAGACGTATAAGCTCCACCGTATCGAAGATAATATACAAGCCATTCGAATTTTTCTACGGTTTCGGATTGCGTCCGATAAGGGCAACGCTTTACTATGCGGGATTCATAGCCTTATTAAGTCTAGGCACTTATATTTCCGACCAAGGCCCAGGCATTGCCGTGTACAAGCCTTGGCCCACAATCCCATTCGAGATCGCATTTGGTGGCAGGCAGTATGTTGACAATTCGCATAGCGGCCCATGCGGAAAGGAGCGTACCCCTGCACAAGCAATAAACTACGCCATGGAGACTGCCGTACCGGGCCTGGACCTTGGCGAACGCAAGGTCTGCGACTTCACATCAGCCAGCGGCGGTCTGTTGCTGATCACGAGAATTCTGGCGATCATAGCGGGCTGGGTTATGGCCTGGCTGACCATTCTGACCTGGTCAGGCCTGTTCAGGAAAAACATCGAGCCTTAAGATCGTCTGCAAACCAGCCGTCGACCTGTGTCACTCCATGTTTATTTCCAAGGCGAAAGCACCACTGTTGCCTTGGGCGCGACCGTCACCGACAGTTTGCCAGCCGACGGCGCTACAGCCCCCTGCCCGCCCAGCACGTATTGATAGTTGCCCCTGGCATCGATGGTGACGGTCTGCGGCTCGCTCGACACATTGACGATCACTACCGCCTGCTCAGCCTTGCCGGTCCGGCTGAAGGCCAGGTACGGGTCACCCGCCTTAGACAGCAGCTTGAAGGCACCGGTGGCGATGACCGGATGGGTCTGGCGGACCTTGTAGAGCGACGTGTACCAGGCCAGCAGAGACTCCGGATCGTTTTCCTGTGCCGCGACATTGACGCCTGCGATATTGATCGCCACGTCGCGATAGGGCTTAGCCGTAGTGAAACCGGCCGTCTTCGTGTCGCCGGTCCAACTCATCGGCGAGCGCAGGCCTGGATCGTTGTGGATGCCGCCGTTGCTCATGCCGATCTCTTCGCCGTAATAGGCAAAGGGCGTCGCCGAGACGAGGATAGCGATGGCCGCAGCCACGCGGTAATTGGCTCCGCCATTAACGCCGAACTGGTTGATCAGCCGGTCGCCAACGTAGGAATCGTGGCTTTGCAGGGCCAGGGGCGTAAGGTCCCGTTTCGGGTCCTGCAGAAGCGCAATGACTTCCTTCGCCACCACGCCCTTCCTGATGCCGTCGATCAGGTGCTGCTGCACGCCATAGGCAAAGGCCGAGCAGGCATTGAGATAGAGTTCGCGGCCCTCCGACGCCTCACAGATCAGGTAGCGATTGTCATATTCGTCCATGGTCTTGCGCAGATCCATGATGATGGCTGCATTGCCGGGATTGTTGAAATAGGACGCCTTGCCGTCTTCGAGCAGCATGGTCACGGCGTCGAGGCGCAGGCCGTCCACGCCCTTGTTCAGCCAGAAGCGCATGCTGTCCTTCAGGTAGGCCAGAACCTTCGGATTGCGCAGGTTCCAGTCGGGCATCGAGGTGTCGAAGACGCCGTAATAGAGCCCCTCGCCGTCCTTCACGGGCTTCCAGGGATCGGTCCAGTAGGCGCCGGAGACGCCGCGCATCTTTTCGTCGTACCAGCCCGGGTTTTCATCGGCGAAGATATACCAGTCGCGATAGGCGCTCGACTTCGACTTGGCGGCGTCGAGGAAGATGGCATTGCCGCTGCCCGAATGGTTGATGACATAGTCGATAATCACGCCGATGCCGCGCTTGTGCGCCTCCGCCAGGAACGCATCGAAGTCGGCCATGGTGCCGTATTGCGGATCGATGGCACGATAGTCGTTCTGGGCATAGCCGTGGTCGTGGTCCTGGCTGGGGCCGATTGGCATCAGCCAGATGCCCGTCACGCCCATCTTTTGCAGGTAGTCGAGCCGTGACGTCAGCCCCTTGAAATCGCCGATACCGTCACCGTCGCTGTCCTGATAGGAGCGGACAAAAATCTCGGTGAAGGCGGCGTTCCTGTTCCAGCCTTTCGGCAAGGCGCTGGCCTTGTTCGTCACCGGCACCGGCGACACATCGATCGCAGCCTGAGCGGACACAGCCATCGCTAATCCCGAGAGCGAAGCCATCAGACACGCACGCACACACTTACCAATCGATGAGAAAATCATGTCCGCAGTCCCTGCTTTTATGTGTTGGGATGACCCTGCCACTTAGCGGCAGGCATAGCTATTGGAATACGTATTCCCAGACTGATGATTTCATCCGACAAAGGAGTGGCGTCGAACTGCGCCAGAATGCTATTTGTTATTTCAAATAAAAGAATTCAGGGACAATCAGCCATGACAACGCGACGCAGCTTTCTCCAGTATGGTTCGGCCGTATTATGCGCTTGTGCGACGCCGGTCATGGCCACAGCCAAACAAGGCCGCTTTCCACGCTTCAAACCTGATCTTGCCCCACCGAACTACGCCCAGGTCGCGCTGAGCGCCGGCCGCCTGCAAACACAGCTTGCTCACCAGCACGGGCTGTTCATGGCTATCGACAACGACCGCCTGCTGAAACCCTTCCGCGTTCGCGCCGGCCTGCCCGCGCCGGGCGAAGACATGGGCGGATGGTACGATGCCTCGGACGATTTTCACATCGATCCCAACGACTGGAGCAGCGCCAACTGGCACGGCTATATTCCGGGCCACAGCTTCGGGCAGTACATGTCGGGTCTGGCGCGCGTGTACGCCATAACGGGTGATCCGGCGACCAAGGCCAAGGTGGCGTCGATGGTCACCGACTACATCCCGGCCATTTCGCCGAAGTTTTACGACGGCTATCCCCTGCCCGCCTATACCTACGACAAGGTCGTCATCGGCCTGGTCGACGCCTGGCAACATTGTGGCGTCAACGAGGCCAAGACGGCGCTCGACCTTACCACCGACGCCGTCCTGCCCTACCTGCCCGAGAAAGCCCTGACGCGCGAAGAACGCCGTGCCCGGCCGTACACCCAGGAAGCCGAAATCTGGGACGAGCCCTATACCCTGCCCGAGCACCTGTTCCAGGCGTGGAAGCTGGGCATGGGCGAGCGCTACAAGGACCTGGCCGTCCGCTACCTCCAGGACAAGGCCCTGTTCGATCCGCTGGCGGATGGTATCAGTCCGCTGAATGGCAAGCACGCCTACAGCCACGTCAATGCTCTGAACTCGGCGGTCGAGGCGTATTACGTCACTGGCGACAAAAAGTACCTGACAGCCGCCATCAACGGTTTCGACTTCATTACGCGGCAGTCCTACGCCACCGGCGGCTGGGGGCCGAACGAGGAACTGGTCGCCGCCGACGACAATGACACCCTCTATAACATGTTGAGCGAAACGCACCGGAGTTTCGAGACGCCGTGCGGCGCATATGGCCATTTCAAGATCACCCGTTCGCTGCTCGGCATCACCAAGGACAGCCGCTACGGCGACAGCATGGAGCGTGTGCTCTACAACACCGTGCTCGGCGCCAAGCCGACGACGCCCGACGGCGACACCTTCTATTATTCGGACTACAGCGACACGGCGACCAAGTTCTTCCGCGGTGAAAAATGGCCGTGCTGTTCGGGTACTTTTATCCAGGTCGCCGCCGACTACGGCATAAGTGCTTATTTGCGCGACAAGGACGACATCTGCATTAACCTCTACCTGGCGTCAGAGCTGACGGGCCAGGCTGGTGGCAATCCCTTCAACCTCGTCCAGACGACCGACTACCCCCTGTCCAATACCAGCCGCATCAGGTTCACGGAAGCGGCCGGACGCTTCGGGATGTCCCTGCGCATTCCCGCGTGGAGCGGTCCGGCGACACAGGTGCGTGTCAACGGTCAGGCCGTGAAGGCCGGAATCACCGCCGGGACATTCCTGAGGCTCGATCGTACCTGGCAAGAGGGAGACGTGGTGGATATCCACTTCGACATGGGGCTGCGCCTGGAACCGCTCAACACCGCTCATGCCGACATGATGGCAGTCATGACCGGACCGCTTGTTCTCTTCCCGATACGCCCAGCCAACACATCGTCCGAAGCGCCCATGCCCGCCGGCACCTGGCTGGCAGCCGAACGCAGGACCACCGACACCTGGGTCGTCGCGACACCGGGCGGCGAGATCGTGCTGAAGCCGTTCATGGCGATTTCGAATGAGACCTACCGGCTTTATAGCCGGGTCAAGATTTAGCACCGATGACACGATAGGTGACGTGAACGCCGTCCCACGATGGCTGAAATGCCCACATCTGCCCGCCGCGCCGGCGGAGATAGGCCTCGTCGTCCGATAACCAGCTCAGGCGAAGCGTGGCGGCGCCATCGAAACTGCCGATCGTGCGCGCGCTGCCAAAGCCGCCTTCCGTATCGTGCAGAAGGACCAATTGCCGGTCGGCCACGGCAAAACAGGATACCCGCATGATCTGGATTTCGTGACCGCCGCCGGGTGATGTCACGGCCGCGCCGCGGCTGCTTTCGCACAGGGGAGCCGCACCGTGGTCGTACTGCCAGTAGACCCATGACACAAATGCCAGGGCCAGAGCGGCCACGGCAAAACCGCCATACCAATACCAGTGATGGCGCTCTTTCGGGTGGACGTAACCGTGCGGGACGTGACGCGGCTCCCGATCGCCCGATCTTACTGTCTTCGGTCCGATACCGGACATAACGGCCTCAGTCGCCCACGAACGCGAGCAGAAATTGACGTTAAGGTCAGCTTACGGTTCCGACATTTCAGAAGTGTTAAAGTGCAGTACGCCCTAATGACGCAGGGAAAACCTGCGCGGCGGTGCCGCTTCACGGACGTCGGCGCCCGCCGCAACCTCCTTCAGCTCTTCCCGCGCCTCGGCGGCGACCTGGCTGAACTTTTCCTGCACCTCCTTCAATTCTTCCTCGCTCATCTCGTCCATGTCGATAAGCGCCGTTTCGGCGGTATCGACCGCGCGGATCAGTTCGTCGAGCTTGAGCTGGATCAGTTTGGAATCGCGGTTTTGCGAACTCTGGATCAGGAAGACCATCAGGAAGGTAACAATGGTCGTGCCCGTATTGATCACCAGTTGCCAGGTATCCGAGAATTTGAAGATC
>CBIHPL010000126.1:0-8547 GCA_966212005.1 uncultured Asticcacaulis sp. | reverse complement strand
TCCGCCTCCGCCGCCTCCTCCGCCTCCGCCCCCGCCGCCTCCTCCGGCTCCGGTGTACGAAGCGCGTGAATTCACGGTCTACTTCGAATTCGACAAGTCGGACCTGACTGCTGACGCACAAGCCGTTGTTTCGGCCGCCGCTGACTACGCCAAGGCCGGCAACGCCGCCCGTATCGTGGTCGTCGGTCACACCGACACCTCGGGCTCCGCGGCTTACAACATCCGCCTGTCGGAACGTCGCGCCAAGACTGTCGCTGACGCCCTGGCTGGCCTGGGTGTCGACGCCACGAAGCTGGCCGTTGACTGGAAGGGTGAAGCCGAGCCTGCAGTCGCCACCGGCGACGGCGTGAAGGAACCGCTGAACCGTCGTTCGACGATCGACATCACGTTCTAATCGAACGTTGTCACGCTAAAACCGAAGCCCGGTCTGGAAACAGACCGGGCTTTTGTTTTGTAAAATGTTGCTGACGATATCTTTCTGCGCTGCAATATATTTTGACGTCGCCGCTGCTATTTTATTTTTTGACATGGATATGCGGCTTATCCGTTGCGCAATTATCTCATTTCAATCGAAACAATATATGTTGCGAAAAGCAGTCTGAATACACATACATATGGTATCAAGGCGTCCGGACACACCGGCAGTCCTGCGGCAAAATATAACCGGAAGGGTCATGTCGTGTGTGACAATAAGGCAGCAATCCCTTGCGCTTAGCTGTTTTGTCACGAAAGCTTCGCACTTTTCGCTCAAAAAGTGGCGGAAAACCTACTACAGGATTAATCCGCTTAATCCGCTGACAGATGAAACGAGTTGCCGTCCACCGACGCGCATCGCGAAGCGCTTGTGCGTTGCGGTAGGTTTTGTGTGCTTTAAACCTCTGGAGAGGGGATACTCCGAATGAAATTGAACAAGTCCATCATCTTGGCCAGCACCGCGTTTGCTGGTCTGGCCGTTGCCACTGGCGTTTTCGCCCAGTCCACCGCGACCCAGGACCTCGACGCGCCGACTCAGGAAGTGGTTATCCGCGGCAACAAGACCACCGGTCCGATCCGTCGCGAATCGGGTCCCAAGGCCAAGGCCACGATCGACCAGGGCACGATTTCCAAGTCCTCGGCCGGCCAGACGATCACCGAGACGCTTAACCTGGTCCCAGGTTACAACTTCACCAATAACGACGCCTTCGGCTCGTCGGGCGGCAACGTGATGATGCGCGGCCTCGACGGCGCGCGTATCTCGCTGACCGTCGACGGTACCCAGCTGAACGACTCGGGCAACTACGCCATCTACACCAACCAGCAGATGGAATCGGAACTGATCTGCTCGGCCACGGTTCAGACCGGCGCCACCGACGTCGACTCGATGTCGGCCTCCGCCAGCGGCGGCACGATCAACTACACGACCTGCAAGCCGGAAGACGCCATGGGCGGTGTCGTGAAGATCAGCGGCGGCTCCAACAACTTCCAGCAGCTTTATGTTCGCCTCGATTCGGGCAAGTTCGGTCCTTGGGGCACCAAGGCCTTCTTCGCCTATAGCGGCCAAAGCTACGACACCTGGACCCGTGAGCCGAACGTCGATCCGGACATCAATCCGCATCTGCAGAAGAACCAGTACAACTTCCGCATCTACCAGGACATCGGTGACGAAGGCTCGTTCATGAGCCTGTCGGGTCACTGGAACGAAAACCGCAACCACTTCCAGTTTGGTCCCTCGACGCCGCAACGCGAATGCGACACCAACACGGCTGTCGGTGGCTCTGCCGCCAATGTCTATCCCTTCTGCGGCTACGACTACAGCAGCATCAATGCCGGCAACATCAACCCGTCGAACACGGGCAACCTGCGCGGTCAGTCGAAATGGGTCCTGAGTGACAAGCTGACCCTGACGGTCGACCCGACCTTCCAGTACACGCTGGCCAACGGTGGCGGCAACTCGACGCTGGCGGAAAACAGCCCGCAACTGCGCGGGTCTTTGTATGGCACGGTGACGGGTGTCGATCTCAATGGTGATGGCGATCGCGTCGACACGATCACAATCTATCGTCCCAACACCACCAACACCCACCGTTACAGCATTAACTCGAGCCTGATCTATCAGGTGACTGATTCGCAGATCGTGCGTTTCGGCGCTTCCTTCGACCGTGCCCGTCACCGTCAGACCGGTGAGGCGACCCTGGTCGATGAAAACGGAGCCGCTATCGACGTATTCGGCGGGCGCACCAATCACGACCTGCGCATCGATACCGCTGACGGTTCATACTGGAAGCGCCGTGACCGCATGTCGCGCGCCAATGTCGACGTCTTCTCGTTCGAATATCGCGGTCGTTTCTTCGATGACGCCCTGTTCGTCTCGTTCGGCGTCCGCGACCAGAAGCTGGAACGCGAGCTGAATCAGTACTGCTACTCGCCGATCAACGGTACGGGCTCAACGGCGCCGTACTGCACGACGCAAGTACCGGTGAACTCGGTCACCATGTCTGACGGCGTCAAGGTTGTCGCCATCCAGAACAGCGGCACCAACGCCACGACGACCGGCCTGTACTTCTCGCCCTATTCGCGCAACGTTTCGTTCAAGAAGACGCTGCCGAACATGGGCCTGACCTATCGCATCAACGAAGGCAACCAGGTGTTCTTCACCTACGCCCAGTCGATGTCGTCGCCGCGTACGGACAGCTATTACGGCGCCGTCTTCGACACGCCGATCCCGACCACTATGACGCTGACCAACTCGGCGCAGCTGACGACCAATACCGCGTGGGTCCAGGCCAACGCCTTGTCGGTCGCCAACCCGGAACCGGAAACCAGCGAAACCATCGAACTCGGTTATCGCTACCGTGCTGCGAACCTGCAAGGTACGGCGACGGTCTTCTCGGCTGTCGATGACAACCGCATCATCCAGGCCTTCGACCGCGACTCGGGCGCTTCGTTCGACCGTAACGTCGGCCAGGTGAAGCGTAACGGTTTCGAAGGTTCGGCCGCGTGGACGCCTCTGAGCAACCTGGTCCTTAGCGGCAGCGTGACCTACACCGACGCCGTGATGCAGAACAACCTGGAATACGCCAAGACGTCCGCCGGTGTTGGTCGTTACCTGATGACCAAGGGCAAGCAGTTGACCGAAATGCCCAAGTGGATGGGCACGGCGGGTGTCAATTACCAGGCCACCAGCAGGCTGAATATCGACGTAACCGCAAAGTACGTAGGCGATCGCTTCACCACGGACGTCAACGACGAAGTCGCCGAAGGCTTTGTTAAGGTCGACGCGTCGGTCCGCTACGACTTGCCGTTCCTGAAGCAGGGCACTTACCTGCAGCTGAACGTCGTCAACCTGCTTGATGAAAAGTATCTGGGTTCGATCACGTCGCAGAACAACGCATTTGCTTACGTCGATAACTTGGGCACGGCTAACCCGCCTAAGACCGGTACGCGTCCGTTCATCAATGTCGGTGCACCGCGCACCTTCGTCCTGTCGCTGCGTACCGCGTTCTAAGCCTTACGGTTTGAGGGCCTAAGCGATATCCGAAACGTGCAATGCGGGTTTCGGATATCGCAACCAAAACACCAGAAACGGCCTCCGGAGCCATCCGGAGGCCGTTTCTTTTGCGCAAAAACATATTCAAAACAATTCGGCCTGTGGTATGAGCAGGCGAACATGAAGCCCTTAAGTCGAACGAGGCTTCGTCAACCTCCAGGAAGTGACATGACACGATTGGTTCCCGCGGAATGGGAAGCGCACAAGGCCATGTGGCTCGGCTTTCCCAGCCATGAAATCCTCTGGCAGGAAGATCTTATCCCGGCCCAGGCGGAAGTGGCGGCGCTGGCGCGCGTGCTGGCCGAGATGGGTGATGAACACGTCAAGCTCATGGTCATGGGCGATGAGGCGCACAAGGCTGCGCAAAGCCTGCTGGGCGATGTCGAACGCGTCGAAATCGTCGATGGCCGTTTCGGTGATATCTGGTTCCGTGACACCGGTCCCGTCTATGTCGCCGACGATCCTGACGAGGACGACCTGCATCAGGCCAAGCCGGTCGGTTTCCGCAACAATGGCTGGGGTGGCAAGTATTCGCTGCTGCACGACGATGAGGTCGCCAGCCAGATCAGTGCGTCCGATGGAATGGAAGGCGAGCTCCAGGACTTTATCCTGGAAGGCGGGGCCATCGACCACGATGGCCACGGCACAATTCTGACCACACGGCAGTGCCTGCTCAATCCCAACCGCAATCCCGGCTGGACCGAGGAAAAGGCTGAAGCCGCGCTGAAGGCAGCGCTTGGCGCGCGCAAGATCATCTGGCTGGGTGACGGCATGCTCAACGACCATACCGACGGCCATGTCGATAATCTGGCGCGCTTTGTCGCGCCGGGCGTCGTGGCCTGTCCGGTGGCGTTCGGCCGCGACGATCCCAATGCCGATGTCTATGACAATACCGCGCGCCTGCTGGCCAGCCAGACCGATGCACGCGGTCAGTCGCTTCAGGTGGTCCGCATTCCGTCGCCTGGCAAGGTGACGGACGAAGACGGTGAGATCGTGCCGGCGTCGCATATGAATTTTCTGATCGCCAATGACTGCGTCGTCGTGCCGATTTACAAGGAACGGCCGGGCGAGCTGGCGGTCGAGGCGCTGCAAAGCCTGTTCCCTGAACGTCAGGTTGTCGGTCTGTCGTCCAAGGCGATCCTGACGGGCGGTGGCAGCTTCCACTGCATCAGCCAGCAAGTGCCGTTGATCAAGGCTTGAGAAAAGACTTGAGAATTTGGGCGCCGTACCTATGTGCGGACAGCTAATTTTTATTTGGAGTACCTGCCATGACCCGCTCGGTGAAAGTCGCGGCGCTGCAAACCGCCTACGGTTCCGACATGGACGCCAATATCGCCAGGACCGAGACGCTGGTGCGCGAGGCGGCGGCGAAGGGCGCGCAGGTCATTCTGCCGTCGGAGCTGTTCCAGGGCGAATATTTCTGCGTCAGCCAGGAAGAGAAGTGGTTCGCCACCGCCTATCCGTGGCGCACGCACCCGGCGGTTGTGGCCATGCAAAACCTGGCGAAGGAACTGGATGTCGTCATCCCGACCTCGATCTACGAAGCGGAAGGCCCGCACTATTTCAACAGCCTGGTCGTCATCGATGCCGGCGGCGAGCTGCTGGGCGTCTATCGCAAATCGCACATTCCCGACGGCCCGGGTTATCAGGAAAAATACTATTTCCGCCCCGGCGATACCGGCTTCAAGGTGTGGGACACAAAGTACGCCCGCATCGGCGTCGGTATCTGCTGGGATCAGTGGTATCCGGAAGCCGCGCGCGCCATGGCGCTTCAGGGCGCCGAAGTCCTGTTCTACCCGACCGCCATTGGCTCGGAGCCGCATGACGATTCGCTCGATACCGCGGCGCCGTGGCAGCGCGTCATGCAGGGCCATGCGGTCGCCAACGTCATCCCGGTTGTGGCGTCGAACCGCATCGGCACCGAAAGTTTGATCTCGCCGCAGAACGGTTGCGGCCAGACCTTTTACGGCCACAGCTTTATCGCCAATCATCGTGGCGACAAGGTCGCGGAGTACGGTCCGAAGGAAGAGGGCGTGCTGGTCGCCGAGTTCGATCTCGATTACCTGAAGACGCATCGCGCCGCGTGGGGCTTCTTCCGTGACCGCCGGCCGGAATTCTACGCGCCGCTGGCCAATCCGCGCCCAGCCTGAACGGAAAGCCTCAGACGAACCGGGCGATCACCATGCAGATCAGGCACACGCCCAGAAGGCCCGATGCGACCCGATGAGCGATGGCCGCGATTTTGCGCGCCTGGGCGTCGCTGTTCCTGAGCTTGCGCAGATTCGGCCCGATAAGGATGCCCTGCGTTATGGCGGCCAGCAGGGCGAGGCCCGCGCCGGCGGCCAGAATCTGCTCATAGGTGCCGAACCCACCCGCGTGGAGCTGGCTCCACAAAAACCCACCTGTCAGCACCACAATGACAATGCCGGCCACCTGCCACGGAAAGAGCACTTCCGCCATCTGTCCGCCGCTCCGCCCCAGAGTGCCGGAAGATCCCATCCAGAACACCGCCGATAACACATGCAGAATCAGCGCTAAGATTATGAGGATTTGCATGGCGACCTTCTTTGCGGCAGTCTTGGAATGACAATTCGATATACGCATTGTTCACTGAAAATATAGATATACATGGTGTAAACTGAACTGCAAGCGGAAAAATGCCGGATCTGCCACCCCGTCCCTATGTCAGCGTCAAGCGCGATGCCGCCGCCGCCGAAAAGCGCCAGAAGGTTCTGGACGCGGCTGCGCGCCTGTTGGATGGCGGCCCTGCCATGCTGTCAATGGAGGCCGTCGCGCGGGCGGCCGGCGTGACGCGCCTGACGGTATACAAACAGTTCGGATCGCGGCGTGGATTGCTGGAGGCGGTGTTCGACGAGAACGCCCGGCGTGGCGGTATCATGCGCATGGCCGAAGCGATGCAGGCAGAGGTGCCGCGGGAAGGGCTGAACCAGGCGATAGACGTCCTGTGCGAATTCTGGGGCGATCACATGTTTTTCGCGCAGTTGCACGATGCCGCTGCCACTGATCCGGAATTTGCCGAAGCCATTGCTGAGCGTAACGCCCGTCGCCGGATGGTTTTTGATACTCTGCTGCGCCGCATGGTGGGACCGGATGACGGGCGCGCCGAGTGCAGCGACCTGATCTTCGGCCTGACCAGTATGGGGATGTTCCGGTTGCTCAGTGAGAGACGCACGCCTGATCAGGTCGCCACAACGCTCAAGGCGACGATCGCCACGCTTCTGGACGCGAACGGGTTAAACCAATAACCCGTCGCGCTCGGCAGGCGTCAGTATGCGCCACTGGCCGGGTTTAAGGTCGCCAAGCGTCAGTTCCGCCATCTGCGAACGGTGAAGCGCTTCGACGTGGTTGCCGACGGCGGCGAACATGCGTCGGACCTGGTGATAGCGGCCTTCATAGAGCGTCAGGCGTGCAGTCGTCTCACTGGTTATTTCCAGAAACGCCGGTTTAAGCGCGTCCTTTTCACTTTCCAAAATCAAAGTGCCGGACGCGAAAATATCCTTATATTTCTGCTCTATAGGTCGTGTACATGTCACTTCGTATATTTTGGAAACGTGATTCTTGGGCGAGATGATGCGGTGGAGAAAGTCGCCGTCATCGGTAAACAGCAGCAGTCCCGACGTGTCCGAATCCAGCCGGCCGATGGTCGACAGCACCGGCTTGCGCAGGGCGAAGCGCTCGGGCAGCAACTCATAGACAAGCTGGCCGCGATCCTTCAGCGAGCAGACATAGCCGGTCGGCTTGTTGAGTATCAGCACGACACCGAAGTCGGGATCGAGCGGCTTGCCGCGATAACGGATATCGTCGTGCGCGGCCGTGCTGTCCTCATCGATTGCGACGCCGGCGGCATCGGTGAACCGGCCCATGCGCAGAAGCTTCTGGACCTCCTTGCGGCTGCCGTAGCCGAGATTGGCGAGATGCTTGATCAGCTTCATTTGCGCTTGTTCTGAGGTCCAATCGCCTGGATGACCTTGTAGCCCCCGGTATCGGCCAGCATCTTCACGGACTTGAACGCGGCCTTGAGCGTCTCTTCGTAGGGCAGGTGGCGATTGGCGACCATAAAGAGCTGGCCTCCGGATTTCAGAGCGCCGGCGGCGGCGCGGATAAAGGCCTGGCCGATATCGCTGCGGTCTTCGCGATCGATGTGAAAAGGCGGGTTCGAGACGATGACGTCATATTCGCCAATGACGCCGCGCGTGACGTCGGCCCAGTGAAAGCCGACGCGATCGCCGTGTGAGGCCAGGTTCTCGCGCGCCAGGTCCAGCGCCTGTTTTTCGGCTTCGTAAAGATCGACATGGGTTAGCTTGGGGCAGCGTTTCAACGCTGCGTCGGCCAGGAAGCCGAAGCCGGCGCCCAGGTCGGCGGCGCGGCCGGACAGATCGGCCGGCAGATGATCGATCAGCTTCTGCGATCCGGCGTCGATGCGGTCCCAGGCGAACAGGCCGGGGCGGCTGAGATAGCCGGCGTCATTGCGACGTGGGGCATCGTTGGCTAACCACGTTTCCAGCAAATCAGAATTGACCCTGGTGCGATCGATCCGGGCCCAGAAGACGCGGCACTTGTTCTTGGACAGGCTGGTCACATTACCGGTCAGGGCTTCCAGCTCGTTTTCGAACGTCTTGGCGCCCTGGGTGTTCGATTGCGCCGCCACGACGACGCCGCCGTCACGCGTGGCGTTGATGGCGTGGGCCAGCAGGGCACGGTTCTCGTCGCGCTGGCGCTGTGGCAGGACAAGGGTCAGGCCGAAGGCGCGGCCATCATCGCCATCGCGCACGGTCAAGCCTGAGCGAACCAGGGCATCATAGGCCGGGCGGAAGCTTTGTTCACAAACGACCTGGGCGGCGGGCAGGGACGGGAAGCCGGTCCGCGCACGCAGGAACAGGGCGCCATCATCGGGCAGGGCGATCGTGCCGTCTTCGACAGGCAGCAGCAGGGTTTCGTAAATCGGATCGTTCATCGGCCGGGCTTGTGACACACAAGCGCGGAAAAGGCAAAATTACCTT
>CBIHPL010000125.1:0-8569 GCA_966212005.1 uncultured Asticcacaulis sp. | reverse complement strand
GTTCAAGGCGATGGAGCAGTGGCCGGCGCTTTGGGCGCAGATCGCGGCCACTGCTGCCGCCGATCCCGATCTCGAAGAGCGGATCGCACTTGTCCGCACCATCTATCGCGTCGACGGCACCGACGCGCTGGTCCGGCATTTCGTGTCGACCCAGCACATGCGGCTCATCATCACCGAAGTGAACAACCACGTGAACATTGCCGGGCTTTCGGAACCGGACAAGTACCGGTTGGCCGCCATCGCCGCCGCCGCCCAGACCGAGCTTGAAGACAAGATCCTCGATATGGACGCCCGGCTGCAAGCCAAGAGCCTGTCGAAGCCCGAGCTCATGCAGCTGATCGCCGCCTTCGACAGCGAAGCGCAGCGCAAGCTGACGGACCTGCGGTTGAAGGACGACGGCAAACTGGATCGCGGCATCGAGCTGGATGTCGCCATGGCGCAGATCCAGATCCTGCGGAAATACGAAAGCGGCCAGTAAAACCGTTAGATCGGAATGATTTTAGACGGAAGCAATCATTCCGATCTAAGCTTTTGTTTTTGTCGCGATATCGCTCTAGCCGCGGGACTTGACCGCAGCCTGTTCAGCGACCAAACGGTTCGACTCTGTTTCCAGCCGCGCCTTCATCTCCGTCATGAACTCGCCGCGCTTCATGCCTGCCGGGATCGGCGGCAGGAATTCGAACACGACCGTCCCGGGCTTGCGATCGATACCGTGGCCGGGCCAGAACTGGCCGGAATTGGTCGCCATGAGATAACAAGGCACGTCCAGGTCGCGGTAGAGCGCTGCCACGCCGGGCTTGTAGGCCGGATCGTCGCCTACCTCCGAGCGTGTCCCTTCGGGAAAGATGATGATCTGACGGCCTTCCGTGAGGCGTTCGCGGCATGCGGCCATCATGCCCTTCAGCGCCTTGGCGGCATCTTCGCGTTTGATGGCGACCATGCGCGTCCGCCAGGCGTACCAGCCTAGAAACGGCAGATACATCAGGGATTGCTTGAGGACATAGGCGGGGCAGTCCAGCGCAACGAACGGCGCTATGGTGTCGAGCATGCTGAGGTGCTTGCCGGCGATGAGCGCCGGACCGGAAGGCCGATGCTCCAGTCCCCGGAACTCTACCTTGACGCCGACAATCCAGCGCGCTCCGAACAGCACGCTGGCCGCCCACATGCGGATAACGGCCATCGACACCTTATGCGGCAAAAGAAGAATGGGCGAACATATCACAGCGATAAACGCCATGGAGCCGTAGAGCCAGAGCATGAAAAGGAGCGACCTCAGCCGCGTTACAAAGGCGCTCACTTTTGGATTCTCACTTGGCAGCTTTCGCTTGTGACGATGCTGCCAGGCTGGTGGCGGCGCTGTCTTCCGAACCCGCCTGAACTTCGTTGTTGTGCGCGCCCTTGTCGCCGAAAGCACGCGAAATCGACAGGATGAAGTCGCGGCCGAGGATGGCCAGATACTTGGTGTATTCGAGCACCAACAGGCGCGTGCCCTTGGGCGACTTCCACCACTTTCGGGTATCGAGGTCCGGCGACTGTACGGGGAAGGCCACGAACTCGGCGTCGGGCATGTCGGCCTTGAGCTCGAGCAGCGATCGCGGCATGTGGTAGTCCGAGGTCACCACGATCAGCTTGTAGAAGTCATGGCCGCGCGCCCAGTCGGCGATCTCGCGGGCATTGCCGACTGTGTTCTCCGCTTCGTAACCAAGATCGACGCAGCATTCGTAAAGACGCTTGGATCCTTCGGTCACGTTCAGAAGTTCGGCGCGCTTGACCTCGCGGTTGACGCCGGAAATGAATAGCCGCTGGCCTTTACGCCGCTCAAGCAGGCGCATGCCTTCCTTGAGCCGCATGTCGGAGGCTCCGGTCAGGACGACGATGGCGTCGGCCGGTTGTTCGGGATCAATGGCCGGGGTCGAATCGATGACACGGCCGGCAAAGGCAAACAGGCCCACCAGCCACACCAGCACCACTACTCCAATAGCGATCAATGGCCGCATAGGTTTAACGCCTCTCCCCTTCGTCAACCTGTTTACGAACGACCCAGCAGGCGCAAGGTCACCAGTCTGGCGGTCACCATGGCGATCATGGCGACCAAAACCGGGCAAGGTATTAATACTAACAGGTCATGCCACGAAAAGGGAAGAGCCATTGCGAAGCTTTGCGACGGGCCTGTCACCTTTATGAGCGTCATGACGACAGCCGCAGCCGCCGCGCCCAGCAATCCGGACTCGAACGCCATGCGGGCGAAACGGTACTGGAACCGCTCGGCGATAAAGGTGTCGGTGGCGCCGCACAGCGACAGGACATCGACGACATCCCCACGCGCCGCCAGTCCCGCCCGGGTGGCAAAGGCGACGACCGCCGCAGCCGCCGAACCGATCATCAGAAAAATACTCATGAAAATCAGACGGATGATCAACGCGCTTTTTTCGATGTCCTTAAGCCACACCGAGTGGTCGTCAAGCGTAGCGTCAATATTGGCATTGCCGAGTGCGTCCATAAGGGCCCGCGGCCGCGCCGGCGTTTTCGGATTGAGACGGACTTCGACGAGATTGGGAATGGGCAAATCGTCCAGCACGACATCGCCCAGCCATGGCTTCAGCAGGTCCTTGGCCCGTTCGGGTTCGATCGCGCGCGCCTCATCGACGCCCTTGACGCCGGCCAGGACCTCTGCGGCTGCGGCGGCGGCAACCGACCCGCTTTCCAGCCCGGTCGGACGGACCTGGATTGTGACCTCGGCGCGGATATCGCGCGCCCAGCCTTGCGCGGCACGGTCAGACGCGATGACGATCAAAAGGGCCATGCACGACAGGAAGCACAAAAAACCAATGACATAGTGCAGCGCGACCTCGCGCTCGTCCTGTGACGGCAGGAGGTTGCGCGCGCCGGATTCGGGCGTCTGCCACAGACCGGTCAGCCATCTCATCCTTCACCTCCCTGTGGCCGGGGGGTGCGCAGGTCACGACGGTACAGCTCGCCGTTCTTCAGTTCCAGGACAGGCATGCCGGAGGCGCGCACCAGGCTTTCATCATGGGTGGCGATCAGTACGGTCGCACCCAGCCGGTTCAGTTCAATGAACAGACGCATGATCCGCATGCCCATGGCGTAGTCGATATTGCCGGTCGGCTCATCCGCCAGGATCAGGGTGGGCCGCGTCACGACAGCGCGGGCAATGGCCAGCCGCTGCTTCTCGCCGCCCGACAGGATGTGCGGCATGGCGCCGAGGCGGTGGCTCAGCCCCACCCAGCTCAGAAGCTCGGTGACGTCTTCTTGGTATTGCTTGCGTGACTGGCCGTGCACGACCAGAGGCAGTGCGGCATTGTCGAAAACGTTCAGATGCTCGAGCAGTCTGAATTCCTGAAAAACTATGCCTAATCGCCGGCGCAGTGTCGCGCTCTGAAACCGGTCGCCTGGGCGGATCGTTTCGCCGAACAGGGCGATCTCGCCCGACGATGGTGTCTGCGCCAGGTAGATCATCTTGAGCAACGACGTCTTGCCCGCTCCCGATGGTCCCGTCAGAAAGTGAAACGATCCGGCAGCCAACTGAAAATTCAATGATTTCAATATCAAGGCATCGTCCGACGCCGCTGCGTTGCCGTAGGCAAGACTGACATCGCGGAAGGCGACGACACTCTCGCCGGCGGGCGCGATACGGTTGTCTGCTGTGCGAGAAGTCATCGGCTAAGGCGCGGTTCCGGCGGCTTGATCAGTTGTTAAGACTTTTGGAGGAATAAGGTTAAGAACCCGTGTCACGGACGCGGTCAATATACCCTATCGCACCTCGCCCATGATCCTCAGCTGCCCAAGTTGCGCAACGCAATACACGGTGAACGAAGCCGCCATCGGCGTTCGGGGACGCACAGTGCGCTGCGCCGCCTGCAAGGCGACGTGGCACGCCGAGACACCGATCGACCTGCGCTATTCCGAGGGCCGCGCCAAGGATGAGCTGGAACTCAAGGAAGAGGCGCCGAAGGCCAAGGAAGAACTGTTCCAGGTCAAGGCCAAGAAACTGCCCGGCAAGTATCGCGCCATGCTGGAAGACAAGAAGCGTCTGCGAGCGCTGGCTGTCGAGGGCATGGTCTGGGGCGGACTGGCGGCGATCGCGATCGCGACCTTCGTTTTGGCCTACGTCCTGCGCGTCGACATCGTAAAGGCCTTCCCGCGCATCGCCGGCGCCTATGCCATGGTCGGACTCAAGGTCAATCCGACGCACCTCGAATTCGAAAAGCATACGGCCGAAGTCGCCTTCAAGGGCGGCCGCTTCGTCGTTACCGTCAAGGCGCAGATCAAAAACCTGAGCAGCAAGTCCGTGCCGGTGCCGCCGGTCCGTGTCACCCTCTACGACCAGACGCAACAACCCTTCGATTCCGTGCTGATGCCGCCGGGCGATCTGATGGTCGCGCCGCACGCCACCCAAACCCTGACCTTCGATGTCGCCGACCCGAAGAACCTCGTCTCCACGCTCGACCTCAAGTTCGACCTGGAAGCCATGAACGCCATGAAATCCGGCCGGGGCGGCAAGAGCCATGATGAGGAACACGGCGATGGCGCTCATGGAGAAGACGCCGGTCACGGTGCGCCCGCGGATCACGCACAGGCTGCCGGCGACCACGGCACGCCGGCCGCTGGCGAAGGTCATGACGCCGGTCCCGCCGATCCGCATGCCGCCGCGACTGCTGGCTCCGAGGGACATGCCGCCCAACCCACCGACGCCCACGGCACGAGCGATGCGCAGGCCGCGCCTTCGCACAGCGAAGCCGCACCGGCGGCGGTGGCGACGCAGCCGGGCCCCGCCCTGCGGCCAGCCCAACCGGTCTCGACCCACACAGCCGCACCCGCCAAAAAAGCGGACGGTGCCGCCCACCACTAAGCCCCCTTGCCTTCCGGCAACCGCCGTGAAAAAGGTGGATAATGACCGATACCTCCCTGCCGACAATCCTGCTGAGCGAAGACGAGGTGCGTGACCACGTCTCGCGCATCGCCGCGCAGATCGCCGGATCCCTTAAGCCGGGTTGCGTCGGGATCTGCCTTTTGACCGGCGGCATCTGGTTCGCCGCCGACCTGACCCGCGCCCTGTTCCGTCTTTGCCACAACCTGGCCTTTGACGCCCTGTGGCTGTCGTCCTATGGCGACGGCCGCGAAAGCGGCACGCTGCTGATCCGCGCGCCATTGCAGCGGCCCGTCGAAGGCCGCCAGGTGCTGATCATCGACGATGTGCTTGATACCGGCAAATCGCTGACCATCGCCCGCGATATCTGCCTGGAAGCCGGCGCCAGCGAGGTTTTAACAGCGGTGTTTGCGCGCAAGCCCGATCCCGTTCAGGATGGCCAGGCCCGTCAGACCGACGTCGATTTTGCCGCCTGGGAAGCGCCAAACCGTTATCTGGTCGGCTATGGGCTCGACAGTGGCGGGCTTTACCGCGCCCTGCCCTATATCGGCGCGATGGATTAATTCGCGGCGAGCAGATAGGCCACACCGAAATAGACGGCAGCGGCAGCCCAAATCACGTAATAGGCAAGGCTCGACCAAAAGCCAAAGGGATGGCGTCTGCGATCCCGTGTCGGCATCCAGCTCGAAATGCTGAATATTCGACCCGTCGCCACGCCGCGTATAATCTGCGTTATTGCAAATACGGTCACACCGATCAGGAAAGTTGCCGTAAACGCGTCGCTGTCAAACGACAGGGGATACATTTATCGGCTTGCCAGGGTGGTATCGACAAAGGTCTTGGCGGCTTCAAACGGCAGGAAACCGTTGACGACCTGGCTGACCGGCACGGGGCCGAAAATCAGGAAGCCCAGCATGGCCGCCACCAGCGCAACAAAGCGCAGGGCGAAAGGATCGGCGGCGGCAATCCCTGCCTTGGCCTTGCCGATGCGCAAAACGGGTTGGGAGACTTCGTGACGCATGGCCAGCAGGCGTTCCGGCTTGACGCCATTATCCACGGCCAGGCGGCTATTTACCTCGGTGAAGGTCGGGTTGCGAAAACGTAACGCCGCCCGCACGGACGCGACGCCTGCGGCGACCAGGCCAGCCGCCAGGATCGCCAGATGCGCCAGTTCCGGTACATGCAGGAACAGGCCCCATTGGGCGGCGACCGCCACCAGCATGACAAAGAGAACGAAGGGAAAGACGGCGGGTAAAAGCCGCTCCCACACCATGACGGTGCGGGTCCAGAACAGGGCGCGGTTAAGGTTCGAGAGCGGGGAAGGCCTCTTAACCGACGACATGACTGCAACTTCCCCCTTCATCATATTCACGCGGACACGGCACGCGGCGCCGGCGCAAACCAGCCGGGCACGGCTTCGTCCGCCATCATCTGCTCATAGCTGGGCCGAGCACGCACCACCGACCAGTCCCCGTCACGCACCAACACCTCAGGCGCGAGCGGACGGGTATTGTATTCGCTTCCCATGACAGCTCCGTAGGCGCCGGCGGTCATGAAGGCGACGAGATCGCCGGCCTTCTGACGCGGCAATGCGCGGTCGCGGGAAAAGGTATCGCCGGTTTCGCATACCGGTCCCACGACGTCGTAAACGTCGGTGGCATCGCTTTCCGGCGCGGCGACCGGGCGAATGTCGTGATAGGCGTCATAGAGGGCCGGGCGCAGCAGGTCGTTCATGGCCGCGTCGAGCACCATGAACTTCTGGCCGGAATCGGCGCGCTCATGGATATGGATGACGCGCGACACCAGCACTCCGGCATTGGCCGCGATCAGGCGGCCGGGTTCAAAAGTATAACGGACCCCGAGATTGCCGACGGTCAGGGCGACCATCTCGGCAAAATCCTGCGGGCTGGGCGGCTCTTTCTGGTTGAAGTAGGGCACGCCCAGACCGCCGCCGAGATCGAGCCGTTCAACGCTCAGGCCGCTGGCGCGCAGGTCCTCGACCCAGCCCTTCATGCGCGAGAAGGCCGCCTGCATCGGCGCCAGGTCGGTAATCTGCGATCCGATATGACAGGCAATGCCCATCGGAGCGATATGCGCCTGCGCGGCCGCCTCTGCATAGAGACGCAGGGCTTCCTCGGCCGAGACGCCGAACTTGTCCTTGGCGCCGCCGGTCGTGATCTTGGCGTGGCCGCCGGCGCCGACACCCGGATTGATACGGATGACGATCGGCGCGACCATGCCGAGCGACGCAGCCACCTTGGCCAGCCGCTCCAGTTCCGGCGCCGATTCGACGTTCAGCTGATAGATGCCGGTCTTGAGCGCAAACGCCATTTCGGCGTCGGTCTTGCCGACGCCGGAAAAGACGATCTTGTGCGCCGGGATGCCGGCCTTGAGCGCCTTGCGGATTTCACCTTCGGAGACCGTATCGGCGCCACAGCCCCGCGCCGCCAACGTGGCCAGCACCGCCAGGTTGGAGTTGGCCTTCATCGCGTAGGCGACCAGCGGGCTTTCGTCCTTGGGGCTTTTCAGCGCGGGCTGAGCATCGAGCGCGCCGGCGAAGATCGCGTAGTGACGTTCAAGGGTTGCCGAACTGTAGACATAGGCCGGCGTGCCCACCTCGCGCGCGATGTCGGCCAGCGACACGCCTTCGCAATGCAGATCCCCGTCGCGGTACTCGAAGTGGTTCATCAGGCTTTACTTGTTCGGATTGTTGTTGTCGACGCGCGCGGCGTTGCCGAAGCCTTCGAGCGGCGCGTCCTGAACCTTCTGGTTCTGGGTGTAGTAGTCGGAAGCCTTCGCGCGGGCGTTCTTTTCCGGCTTGGCGCGTTCGGTTTCACGCTTGGCATTGCTGTCGTCAAGCGTCGCGGAATCGCCGCCGGCGGCGTTCTTGGATACCGATACGCTCGATTCCGACGACGACGACGCGGCGTCGCGGCCGAACAGGGGCGGCGCCTGCTCCAGGCTGCCGAGCTTGCCGCACGCGCTGAGACCCGACGCCGCGATCAGGACAGCCCCAAGGGCGAGGGTCGTGGCGAGACGGATTTTGGCGGGCGTCATCATGAGCGGATTTCCTTCCAGCGCTGGATTTGCAGCCTGACCTGGTCCGGCGCCGTACCGCCATAGGACTGGCGGGACGCGGCCGAGGCTTCGGGCGTTAACACCTTATACACATCATCCGTGATCCTGGCTTCCAGATTTTGCAGGTCCTGCAAAGGGAGTTGCGCCAAGTCCACACCCCGCCCGTCGGCCAGCTTGACCGCCGCGCCGGTAATATGGTGCGCATCGCGGAACGGAATGTTCAGCGTACGGACCAACCAGTCGGCCAGGTCCGTTGCCGTGGAAAAGCCCGCACCGGCCGCCGCCCGCATTTTATCTGTATTGGCGTCAATATCCAATACCATTCCGGTCATGGCCCTGAGCGCCAGGTCGAGCGCATCGAAGGCTTCGAAAACCGGCGGCTTGTCCTCCTGCATGTCCTTGGAATAGGCCAGCGGCAGGCCCTTCATTACGGTTGTCAGGGCAATCAGGGCGCCATTGATGCGGCCCGTCTTGGCGCGCACCAGTTCGGCGGCGTCGGGGTTGCGCTTTTGCGGCATGATCGACGATCCGGTCGAGAAGCTGTCCGACAGCTTCACAAACCCGAACTGCGGCGTCGTCCAGATGACGATCTCCTCGGCCAGG
>CBIHPL010000124.1:0-8588 GCA_966212005.1 uncultured Asticcacaulis sp. | reverse complement strand
CCTGGGCGTCGAGCCGGAAGCTTCCCTGTTCAAGGCCGCGCAGGATGCTTTCGGCGGACGTATGAAGGCAGCCCAGGCGGGTTTGCGCCGGGCGTTTGCCGAGGGCGAAAGCGGGCCGGACGCCATGCGCGCGCTCAGCATGCACTACAACAAGGTCAAGGTGCTGAAAGGTAACCTGCTGAAGGGTCTCGATCCCAAGACGGCGGCGCGAAATTCGGGAATATTCTGGAAGGACGAGGACGATATGCTGCGCCAGGCCAAGTCGTGGAATATCGACATTCTGGACGGATTGGCGCGCGACATCATCGATACCGACAAGATGTGCAAGTCGACGGGCATGCCGGATCTGCTGATTGCCGAACGGCTGTATATGCAGGTGGCGGGTAAGGCCAACCGGGCGGGGTTATGAAACAAACGGGGTCGAGGGGCCGGGGCCCCTCGCCTATTAGCTTTTCATCAGCCGGCGGCAGACTTCGTCCAGTTGCTCGAGCGTCGCATAGGCCAGGCGAATTTCGCCCTTGCCGCCCTTATCGTCCAGACGAACCTTGAGCCCCAGGGCTTCCTGAAGATCCTGTTCCAGCGATTGGGTGTCGGCATTGCCGGCAACGCGCGGACGCGGCGCCGCATTGCGCACCGGCGCCATTTCATCGCGCACCAGGGCTTCGGTCTGACGTACCGACAGGCCCGCCGCGATAACCTTTTCCGCCAGGCCTTCGGCGTCCTGCGCCG
Organism: uncultured Asticcacaulis sp.; assembly: GCA_966212005.1. GTDB lineage: Bacteria > Pseudomonadota > Alphaproteobacteria > Caulobacterales > Caulobacteraceae > Asticcacaulis. Next base: position 7,859 of record CBIHPL010000124.1, on the reverse strand, counting down.
TCACCAGGGCACGGGCGTGACCGACGCTCAAGCGGCCTTGCAGGACATGGTCCTGAACCACCTCCGGCAGGGCCAGCAGACGCAGCATGTTGGCTATGTGGCTGCGCGACTTGCCGACCACCTGCGCCAAAGCGTCCTGGGTGCGGCCGAAACGTTCCATCAGCACCTTATAGGCCCGCGCCTCTTCGATGCCGTTCAGATCGGCACGCTGGACGTTCTCGATAATGCCGATTTCCAGCACTTCGAGATCGTCGAGTTCACGCACGATCACCGGCACGGAGTGCAGGCCGGCCTTTTGCGACGCGCGCCAGCGACGTTCGCCGGCGATGATCTGGTATTTGCCAGGCTGTCCCGGCGCCGGACGGACGAGGATAGGCTGAAGAACGCCCTTTTCACGGATCGAAGCCGCCAGGTCGTCGATGTCGGCTTCAGTAAAGATACGACGTGGCTGATCCGGATTACGGACCAACAGATCTATCGGCTGTTCCGGCGCGCGGAAGGCCTCCGAGGGCTGATCGGGAACAGGCGCCACAACGGCCGCAGACGCCCCGGCATCTCCGAGAAGCGCCGACAGGCCGCGGCCTAAACCTCTTTGTTTTTCAGACATTTAGCTTACTTTTCCCTTCAACTCAGGCCGGCTGCTTCGCCGCTTGAGCACGCCGCGATTTCTCACGCGTCACAAGCTCCTTGGCCAGCTTGATATAGGCCTGGCTGCCCGAGCATTTCATATCATAGATCAATGCCGGCTTGCCGAACGACGGCGCCTCCGATACGCGGACATTGCGCGGAATGACCGTGTCGTAGACAAGCTGGCCGAAATGCGATCGCACATCGCGCTCGACGTGACCGGACAAGGCGTTGCGCTTGTCGAACATGGTCAGGACGATACCTTGCAGGCTGAGACGCGGATTAAGCGAGCCCCGCACCAGATCGATCGTTCGCATCAACTGGCTCAAACCTTCCAGTGCGAAGAATTCACACTGCAATGGCACCATGACGGCATCGGCCGCGCTCATCGCGTTGACCGTCAAGAGATTAAGCGACGGCGGGCAGTCGATGAGAATGTAATCGTATGGTGGCTTGTCCTGGTCGAGGTTATCCAGCGCATCGCGCAGACGGTAGGAGCGACGCTCGGCCTGGCCCAGTTCGATCTCGACCCCCGACAGGTCGGGATCGGATGGCAACAGCCACAGTCCCGGTACCGAAGTTTTCAAGGCGGTGTCGCCGATCGGCGCCTGATCGACAATGACATCGTACAGAGAACTGACACGTTCGGCCTTTGGCACACCCAGTCCTGTCGAGGCATTGCCCTGAGGGTCAAGGTCAATCAACAGTACGCGCTGACCGATAGCAGCCAGAGCCGTACCGAGATTGATGGCAGTCGTGGTTTTCCCGACGCCACCCTTCTGGTTGGCGATTGCCAGTACGCGAACGGGATATTTTTCCTGTTCCAGGGCCTTATCTGCCACGTGTCAGCCTCCGGATGTGCACAACGCGACCACGTGGATCGCTAAGGGACTCATACTGTTCTACTTCGAATCGCCACTGTTTGCCAGCCTCGGCCAATTCACTTTCCACGTTTTCCCCTTTTAAAAACCAGCCTTCGGCGCCATTTCGGAAGAATTTTTCAGAAAAGGTAAACAGACGTGGGAACGGGGCGAAAGCGCGCGCTGTGATGACGTCGACCTTGAGATTGAGGTTTTCCGTCCGATCGTTAATGACCTCGGCGGGAAGCTCCAGCTGATCGACCAGTTCTTGCAGAAAGCGGCAACGCTTGGTCAAAGAGTCGATCAGATAAACCTTGGGCGCCGGGCCATCGCTATGTTTGAGCAGTATCGCCAGAACCAGTCCCGGAAAGCCTGCACCAGCGCCGAGATCAGCCCATGTTCGCGCGTCAGGACGTCGATCCAGCAATTGAGCGCTGTCCAGTACATGCCGCGACCAGAAGTGTGGAATGGTCGCGGGGCCAACCAGGTTCATGACCTCGTTCTTTTCGGTGAGATAATCGCGGAAGATTTCGAGGTCAGCGATCGCCTCGTGTTTCACGTGAAACACCAGCCTCGCCGCCATCTCCTGCGGCGTCATGGGCGTGTCTGTCATCAAGCCGACTTCTTCACGCGATTGCGGACAAAGAAGAGCAGCGTCGTCAATGCACCTTGCGTCATGCCTTCAATACGGCCTGCCTGCCCGAGGGTTTGTGGCCGAATCCGCGACAGTTTCTCTCTTGCCTCGTTCGACAGCCCCGGCACGGTCGCATAGTCGATATCCTCAGGCAGGGCCAGATTTTCATCCTTACGGAACGATTCAATCTCGGCTTTCTGGCGTGACATATAGCCGGCGTAGAGAGCGTCGATTTCGACCTGTTCGTAGAGGGTTTCCGGCCACCCCGCGATCTCGGGCCACAGGGCTTCGAGCTTTATACGTGAACAGCTATCGTAAGCCATGAGCTGCACAACATTGCGACGCTGGCCGTCACCGTTGACCTGGATATCCTGGGACAGAGCCTCGCGCGGCGTTGCGGTCAGTTCAGACGCACGCCGGCGAATAGCGGCCAGTGCATCGCGCTTTGCCGTCCAGGCGGCGGCGCGATGGCTGCCGACAACGCGGTTGGCGATGCCCTTGTCTGTCAGGCGCTGATCGGCATTGTCAGCACGCAGCGACAGGCGGAACTCCGCCCGGCTGGTGAACATGCGATAGGGTTCCGTGACGCCGCGCGTGACAAGATCATCGATCATGACACCGATATAGGCTTCGTCGCGGCCAAGAATGACGGGGCTATAGCCACCGGCCTGGGCGGCAGCATTCATGCCGGCCATCAGACCCTGCGCCCCCGCCTCTTCATAGCCTGTCGTGCCATTGATCTGACCGGCCAGGAACAGGCCCGGCAACTGCTTCAGTTCCAGCGTCGGGTGCAGTTCGCGTGGATCGACGTAATCGTATTCGATGGCATAGGCGTAGCGCTTGATGACCACGTCTTCCAGACCGACAATCGTACGCAGGAAGGCTTCCTGGGTCGCTTCAGAGACGCTGGTCGAAATGCCGTTCGGATAGACGGTGTCGTCGTCATAGCCTTCCGGTTCGAGGAAGATCTGGTGGCTGGTCTTGTCCGCAAACTTGACGACCTTGTCTTCGATCGACGGACAATAGCGGGGACCACGGCCGGACAGGTGCCCGCCATAGACTGCGGATTCCTTGATGCGGTCGGCGATGATCGCGTGGGTCTTTTCGTTGGTGTAGGTAATGCCGCAGGCGATCTGCGGACGATCGATAGATGCTGTCAGGTACGAAAACGGCTCGATCGGATCATCGCCAAGCTGTTGTTCCAGACGGTCCCAGTGAATGGTCTTGCCATCGAGACGCGCCGGCGTACCAGTCTTCAGGCGTCCCATGTCGAGCTTCAGGTCATAGAGACGCTGGCCCAGACCATTGGCGGGTTGATCCCCCCAGCGACCGGCAGACATGCGCTTTTCGCCGATGTGGATGACACCTCGCAGGAAGGTGCCGGTCGTCAGGACGACCGCGCGCGCCTTGTAGTTCTGGCCATTGGCGTCGGTGACACCGACGACGCGGCCGCTTTCCAGAACCAGGTCTTCGACAGCAGCTTCGGCGATGGCGAGATTTTCCGTCTGGGCCAGTTCGGCCTGCATGGCTTCACGGTACAGTTTGCGGTCGATCTGGGCGCGCGGGCCGCGCACGGCCGGGCCCTTTGACTTGTTCAGCACCTTGTACTGAATGCCGCCGATGTCGGCCATGCGGCCCATGACGCCGTCGAGTGCATCGATTTCGCGGACCAGATGTCCCTTCCCCAAGCCACCGATGGCCGGGTTGCACGACATCTCGCCCAGCGTTTCCTTGCGGTGGGTCAGCAGTAGCGTCTTGGCGCCCATACGCGCGGAAGCCGTCGCCGCTTCGCAGCCCGCATGGCCGCCGCCAACGACGATCACGTCCCATAACGTGTTCGAGAAATCGGTCATCAATGTCCTCTGGATATGGACGGTGCCTATAGCAGATGTAGTCAGAGGGGTCGACTCAGTATCGCGTGTTTCACGTGAAACACCGGCTTACTTTCCGATGCAGAACGACGAGAAGACCTCATCCAGGACCTGCTCGACATCATAGCGACCAAACAAGGCTTCGAAGCTGTTGATAGCCATACGGATATCTTCAGCAGTCAGTTCAGGGACATGAAGCCGTGAGTTCAGCGCGTGCAGCACATGGCCGTGCGCTTCCACCAGCCTTTGGCGGTGGCGGTCGCGCGTGGCAGCCGGAAAGGTCTGAAGAGACAGAGCGTTTTCGACATGTGTTTCCAGCGCGTTGATAAACGCCGCGACGCCATGGCCGGTGACGGTGCTGAGGTAAAACTCAGGTGTTTCACGTGAAACACAACCGCTGTCCATCTTATTGTAAACGACAAAGTCGCCTGGCGTTAAAAGGTCCGGTTCCGGATCTGAGGGGCTCTGACTGTCGATGACCCAGATACGCAGATCGGCTTCGGATGCGCGAACGCGTGCGCGCCGAATACCTTCGCGCTCGACGACCTCTTCCGTCTCACGCAGACCGGCGGTGTCATAGAGCAAAACTGAATATGGCCCGATGCGGAGCTGTGCCTCTAGGATGTCCCGCGTCGTTCCAGCAACCGGCGTAACAATTGCCGTCTCGGCTTTCAAAAGCACATTGAACAGGCTCGACTTGCCGGCGTTCGGCTCACCCAGGATGACAATACGATAGCCTTCGCGGATTTGCCGGCCGCGCTTTTCGTCAGCCAGCGCGTCGCGCAATGACGATTCAAGACTGGCAATGCGCTTGAGGATCGACTGGCTGAGATCGTCCGGCAGGTCTTCATCCGGAAAGTCGATATAGACCTCCAGACGGGCCAGCAGATCGATCAGTTCCGACCGCCAGCCTTCATAGCGCGCGCGCAAGCCTCCGCCCAACTGGGTCAGTGCCTGGCGTCTTTGCGCTTCGGATTCGGCGTCAACCAGATCGGCGATGGCCTCAGCCTGGGTCAAGTCGAGCTTATGATTTTCCAGCGCACGGCGGGTGAATTCACCCGGTTCCGCGAGGTGCAAACCCATTGACAAAAGTATGTTGTAAAGCCGGTCGATGATCGCCCGTGAACCATGGACATGCAGTTCAACGCAGTCTTCGCCGGTGAAGCTATTCGGGGCCTTGAACCAGATCGCAACGCATTGATCGAGCAGTTCGCCATCGTGGGTCAGGTTGGTATAGGTGGCATAGCGTGGCTTAAAACTCCTGCCGCTTAAGGCTTCCGCCGTTGCCAAAGCTTTGGGTCCGGACAGGCGGATGATCGACACGCCTGCCCTACCCTGCGCACTCGCCAGGGCGAAAATGGTGTGTTTCACGTGAAACACTCCTTACTTGATATCCTTGCCTGTTCCGAACGAGCCCATGCTGGCCTTGGCCGCCGACTGGAAAAGCTTGAAGAACTGGTCCTGCGCCGTAATCCCCAGACTGGACCACGTCTTGATGATCTCTTCCGGCTGCATCGACTGCATATTTTGTTCGACCTTCAGGCGCATCTGCTCGACCACATAATCGTTCAGCGGCTCAACATCCGGCAGGCCCAAAAAAGCGCGAGCCTCTTGCGGCGTACATTCGACATTGACCGTGCACTTCATGTTGAGCTCCAGAAAGATGACAACCCGATATGAGGGTGTCATATCGGGTTGGCAAGGGTTAATTGACTATTCCGAAGGCAAGGCCGACCGGCCGTCGCGCACGTTTGCGCGAGCCATGCGGCGCTTGAGCTTCACTAAGTATTCATGCTCTGGAAGAATTCTGCGTTGTTCTTGGTCTGACGCAGCTTGTCGCTAAGGAACTCGATCGCATCCTGGGCACCCATCGGGTTGAGGATACGGCGCAGGACGTAGGTCTTCTGCAGGTTCGACTTCTCGGTGAGCAGTTCTTCCTTACGGGTACCGGACTTGAGGACGTCCATGGCCGGGAAGACGCGCTTGTCGGCAACCTTACGATCGAGGACGATTTCAGAGTTACCCGTGCCCTTGAATTCTTCGAAGATGACTTCGTCCATGCGCGAGCCGGTGTCGATCAGTGCGGTGGCGATGATGGTCAGCGAGCCGCCTTCTTCGATGTTCCGCGCGGCGCCGAAGAAGCGCTTTGGACGTTGCAGGGCGTTGGCGTCAACGCCACCGGTCAGGACCTTGCCCGACGACGGCACAACGGTGTTGTAGGCGCGGCCGAGACGGGTGATCGAGTCGAGCAGGATGACGACGTCGCGCTTGTGTTCGACCAGGCGCTTGGCCTTTTCGATGACCATTTCAGCAACCTGGACGTGGCGGGTAGCCGGCTCGTCGAAGGTCGAGGAGATGACTTCGCCGCGCACGGTACGCTGCATATCGGTCACTTCTTCGGGGCGTTCGTCGATCAGCAGAACGATCAGGTAACAGTCCGGGTGGTTGGCGGCGACCGACTTGGCGATGTTCTGCAACATCACCGTCTTACCAACGCGCGGCGGAGCGACGATCAGGCAGCGCTGGCCTTTGCCGAGCGGCGCCACGATATCGATGATACGGCCAGAACGGTCCTTGAGTGTCGGGTCTTCGATCTCCATCCACAGACGCTGTTCGGGATAGAGCGGCGTCAGGTTGTCGAAGTGGACCTTATGACGGATGGTTTCAGGGTCTTCGAAGTTGATGGTCTGAATCTTGAGCAGGGCGAAGTAACGTTCGCCTTCGCGCGGGCTGCGGATCGGTCCTTCGACCGTGTCACCGGTACGCAGGCCATGACGGCGGATCTGCTGCGGAGAAACATAGATGTCGTCCGGGCCCGGCAGGTAGTTGGCTTCGGGCGAACGCAGGAAGCCAAAGCCGTCCTGGAGCACTTCTACGACGCCGGAACCGGTGATTTCGACACCCTCTTCCGCAAGCGCTTTCAGAACGGCGAACATCATGTCCTGTTTGCGCAGGTTCGATGCGTTTTCGACGCCCAGGTTTTCGGCGAAGGTGAGAAGGTCGGTGGGCGATTTGTCCTTCAGGGTCTGAAGGGACATCTTCTCGCCCTTCATGGAGCCTTCACCGGCTTCCTCGTCCTGATCCTCGGTTTCGACTTCGGCGTCGAGCAGTTCTTCGCCGATGCCTTCGATTTCCGGATCTTCACTCATGGTCTTGCTTTCGTATGCTTACGGCTTTCGGCCACGCAAGGTGAACCACCTGCGAGGGACGAAAAGCTTGGGACCTTTTCTTAACAGTTTGAAAAGGCTATGGAATTTAGTGGGAAGGCTATCCGACGAGAACCGTGGCGCCTGTGATCGGGTATTGCGCGCGAACGGAGCGCTGGCGCAAAATCGAGGGGAAAATACACCTGTGGTGGGAACGGTCAAGATAAACTTTTGGGGGTGAGGAGCGCCGGTTTGCTTCTTGAAGCAAACCGGATGAAATCAGTACTAAATGTACTGATTTCCGAGACGAACGCCCGGAGCCTGCGAAGGGCAAGGCCACACGCTCAAATCACCTGGCTCCGTACTCCAACGTCACCGCCGTCACGATAATAATTGCCAGCAAGAACGGCACCTCATTGATCCGGCGCCAGAACTTCTCGCTACCCGCCGGTTGACCAGCTTGCAGCTTCTTGAAGCGCGCCAGCAGGAAGTGGTGATAGCCCGTCATCAGCACAACCCCAAAAAGCTTCACATGCAGCCAGGGCTGCTTCATCGCCACCGACCAGTCCGGCGAAAAGCGCAGATACAGCAACCAGACACCAAACACCCAGGCGGCAATCATCGCCGGGTTCATGATGATCTTGAGCAGGTTGCGCTCCATGACGGAAAACACACCCACGACGTCCGGCTTGTCGGCATTCTGGACATGATAGACAAACAG
>CBIHPL010000123.1:0-8592 GCA_966212005.1 uncultured Asticcacaulis sp. | reverse complement strand
CGCTGGGTTTGCAGATCCGCCTTGAAGGTCTTGAGCGTGCGCCAGCTGACAAAATTGGTCGCCGCGCCGATCGAGGTCAGGCGCTTGCGGATTTCGCCGACGAGCTTTGCCGGGCTTTCAACGCCGGCCAGCTCCATCCGCAGGCGGCGTTTCTGGTTGGCATTGCCTTCGCTGATTTCGATCAGCAGGGCCGCCAGACGTTCGGCCCCCAGCGCTTCGAGGTTCTTTTGATTAAGCGTGCTCTTCGAAGCCATAGGGCGGGATAACCGTGTATCGGTTCTGTGGCCGGACGAAGCAGGAGCATACCTGATTCGTCCGCGGCCGGCGATGGAGCCGCCGGGGTGCCGCCAAACCCGTAAGCAAGCAATAGCGATTGTTCGAACAGCCGTCACACCTGAGCGAGCAAAAGTCACACTTTGGTAATTTTTCTTAAAATTTATTACCAAAATGGCTTCAAAAGCGCCCGACTCAAGTTATCCGGTAACCAATCGTTAAGCATATTTGATGTCTCATTCATCTCTGCTATTAGGGGCAGATTCGGTGGATGAGAACTATCCGCTTTGTCGCCCCTGTACGGGGAGAGCTTCGGGCTGAATGCCGGAAGTCTGATTGGAAAGGTAGTCTGAAGCCATGGCTATTAGTCTTTCTGCGCCGCGCCACCAGGAGCTGAAGCCGCGCATCGTCGTCTTTGGGGTCGGCGGAGCCGGTGGGAACGCCGTCAACAACATGATCGAGGCCGGGCTGGAGGGCGTAGAGTTCGTCGTAGCCAATACGGACGCTCAGCAGTTGCAGTTTTCACGTACCGAGGCCCGCATCCAGCTGGGCGTTGGTATCACCATGGGTTTGGGCGCCGGCGCTCATCCCGAAGTCGGCATGACCGCCGCCGAGGAGTCGAGCGATACGATCGCCGAGCACCTTGAAGGCGCGCACATGGTGTTCATTACAGCCGGCATGGGCGGCGGCACCGGTACCGGCGCGGCGCCTATCATCGCCAAGTGTGCCCGTGAGCGCGGCATACTGACTGTCGGCGTCGTGACCAAGCCGTTCACCTTCGAAGGCCGTCATCGCATGCGTCTGGCCGATGCAGGCATCAGCGAGCTTCAGCGCTATGTCGACACCCTGATCGTCATTCCGAACCAGAACCTGTTCCGTATCGCCAATGAGCGCACGACCTTTGCCGAAGCCTTCGGCATGGCCGATCAGGTCCTGCACGCCGGCGTCCGCTCGATCACCGACCTGATGGTCCTGCCGGGCCTGATCAATCTCGACTTCGCCGACGTCCGTTCGGTCATGTCGGATATGGGCAAGGCGATGATGGGCACGGGCGAGGCTTCGGGCGAGGACCGCGCCCTGCTGGCCGCCCAGAACGCCATCCAGAACCCGCTGCTCGACGAAACTTCGCTGAAGGGCGCCAAGGCCGTGCTGGTCAACGTCACCGGCGGCCTCGACATGACGCTCCATGAAGTCGATGAAGCGGCGAACGCCATCTCGTCCGAAGTCGATCCGGAAGCCAACATCATCTTCGGTGCGGCCTTCGATCCGGCCCTGGAAGGCAAGCTGCGCGTGTCGGTCGTTGCGACCGGCATGGACGGCGTGGCGCTCCAAACGCCGCTGACCACTCAGGTCAAGACCAACACGCCGGCGCCGACCTTCGGCCTTGGCTATGCATCGCGTCAGGAGCAACCGGCTCAGCAAGCTGCGCCGGCCCAGCCGATTACGCCGGCCGCGGAACGCACCGTGGCCCCGGCGGCCGCTCCGGCTCCGGCCCCTGTCGCGCCGGCGGCTCCGCGTTCCAGCCTGTTCGAAGCGGCTCCGGCTCAGCAGGCGGCAGCCCCTCAGCCTGCCCCGGCGCCTGCCGTCGAGGAGCCGCAGGTGATCCGCAAGATCGTCGATCCGATGGCCATGGAAGATCTCCCGGCCGCCGCGACGCAGCAGGCTGCACCCGCCATTACGGCGGCGCCACGTGTCGAGCCGCAGATCAGCCGTCCGACCATTACCCGCCCGAACACCTATGCCTCGCAGGCTCCCGCGCCTCAGGCCGCGGCTCCGCAGCCCCGCCCAGCGGCGCCTGCGCCCGCGCCCCGTCTCAATACGGAGGAGGAGGGGCGCGAGTCGTTCTGGCGTGGCCTGTTTCCGCAGCGCCAGCGCAATGATTTCTCGCCGGTAGGCTCGGCACAAAGCGTCGACGACGAAGCCGATCGCTATCAGCCGGCGCCCGCCAAGGGTGCGGCGGCTTCGGCCAGCCCGGCCGCCAAGCCGGTGGAGCAGCCTTCAGCCGATGCGGAGGATGATCTGGAAATCCCTTCTTTCTTAAGGCGCCTCGCTAACTAAGTTCCCACTGGTTAGCGTTACAAACGGAAATACAAGTTCGTTTGAGATCAGGCGCCTAAACCCCTATCAATTAAGGCGAGGACAGGGTTGTCCTCGCTTTTTTTGTGCCCGGCCAACGGGGGCGAGGGCGGAGCAGGTTTCGCATCAACATGGTTACTGATCAGAACGAACAGACCCTGGCGCGTGCCGCGATCATCGCCGGCATCGGCCTGCATACGGGAGCTACGGTGCGCATGGTCGTGCGTCCGGCCCCGGCGGGTACCGGTGTTGTTTTCGTGCGCTCCGACGTGACCGACCGCGACAACCGCGTGCCGGCGCTGGCGCACAATGTCACCCAGACGCGACTAGGCACCGTCATTACCAATGACGCCGGCGTCTCGGTTTCGACCATCGAACACGTCATGGCAGCCTTTGCCGCCATGGGCATCGACAACGTCTATGCTGAGTTGGACGGCCCTGAGGTTCCGATCATGGACGGCTCGTCGCTGCCGTTCGTCCAGATTCTCGATCAGGCCGGGTTCCGCCGCCAGGGCACGCCCCAGATGGCGATCGAAATCCTTAAAGCCGTCGAAGTCGTCGAAGACGACAAGAGTGCAGCCTTGCTGCCATGCGACCGCTTCGAGGTACGTTTCGAAATCGACTTTCCGAACAGTCCGATCGGTCATCAGGCCGTCGATCTGGTCATTACCGAAGAGACCTTCCGCAGCGAACTGGCGGCGGCGCGCACCTTTGGCTTCCTGCAGGGCGTCGAAGCCCTGCGTGCGGCCGGTCTGGCGCGTGGCGGCTCGCTCGACAACGCGGTCGTCATCGACGGCGATACCATTCTGAACGAAGGTGGCCTTCGCTTTGCCGACGAATTCGTGCGTCACAAGGCGCTGGACGCCATCGGCGATCTGTATGTCCTGGGCATGCCGATTATTGGCAGGTTTGAAGGAATCCGTGCCGGTCACGGCCTTAATAATGCCCTTGTTCGCGCCCTATTGTCGGCCCCGGATAGCTACCGTATCGTCACACGCGGCGCGGATCTGGCCGAGGTCGGCTAATTCTCCGGTTGGCGCGGGCCTTGCCCTCGTGTAGATGTATCCCTCACTCAAGCGCTTTCGAGGTCGTGCGGTTTTGGCTGCGCCGAACTTCGTTTCGGATAAGAAGCGCTATAGGCAAACATGTTGGCGAGGCGCCGGTATAAGGCGCCAGGGAAAAGGGTTATCTGGCGTGAACGCTGTACGGCTTCTCAAGACCTCCGCGGCTCTAATTCTGCTGGCCACGGTTTCGTCCGTTGCGTTGACCGGATGCGCCAATCGCGGCAAGACCGAGCACCTGGTCTATGAAGAACGTCCCGTGGAACTGCTGTACGCGACAGGCATGGAACGCCTGGACGACAAACAGTGGAAGGACGCCGTCCAGTACTTCGAAGAAGTCCAGCGTCAGCACCCCTATTCGGAATGGTCGCGCCGCGCGATCGTCATGACCATCTATGCCAACTACCAGGGTGGAAGCTATCAGGAAGCCACACAGGCCGCCGATCAGTTCATCCATCTCTATCCAGGCAGCGAACTGACGCCCTATGCCTATTACATGAAGGCCATCTGCTCGTTCGAACAGATCGTCGATGTCGGCCGCGACCAGGCCTATACGACTTCGGCGCTGGGCCTGCTGGGCGATGTCGTCCGCCGCTATCCCGACACCGAATATGCCCGCGATGCGCGCGTCAAGATCGACATGGTGCGCGACCAGCTGGCGGGCAAGGAAATGGAGATCGGCCGCTGGTATCTGAACGACAACCAGCCGCTGGCGGCTGTGGGCCGTTTCAAGTCGGTCGCGACCGAATACCAGACGACCAGCCACACGCCTGAAGCGCTTTACCGCCTTGTCGAAGCCAATGAGATGATGGGGCTGCACGACGAGGCGGTGCGTGTCGGCGCCGTGCTTGGCTATAACTATCCGGGCGATCGTTGGTACGGCAAGGCCTACAAGCTTTTGACCGAAAAGGGCGATGCGCCGGCCGTTAAGCCGGACCCCAACGGGAAAAAAGGTCCGGAAGCGCCTGATACCAAAAAGAAAAAAGGCTGGTTCAGCTTTATGCGCCCAAACGTCTAAGGGGCGTTCAAGGCCGCGGGCTGCACCAAAGTTCTCTATTTGTTCTTGCGTTTCGCACAAAATGCGCTTTAATGCGCATGCTGCGGACAACTGGTGTGAGTCGTCCGGAATTCATGGACGGCTAACTATGCTGACCCGCCTGACCATTGCCGATGTCGTACTTGTTGATCGGCTCGATCTGGATATTCGCCCGGGCCTGAGCGTTCTGACGGGTGAAACCGGCGCCGGTAAATCCATTCTCCTTGATAGTCTCGGTCTGGCTACCGGTGCGCGCGCCGACGCCGGTCTGATTCGCTCGGGCGCGTCCCAGGCGTCGGTGACCGCCGAGTTCGAACTGACGGCCAGTCATCCGCTGTACGACTTCCTCGAAGAGCGCGGCCTTGGTGTAGAGTCCGGGGAAGCCTTGCTGTTGCGCCGGGTTGTGACGCGGGATGGCCGCTCCAAGGCCTTCGTCAACGATCAGCCGGTGAGCGTGGCGGTATTGAAAGCACTGGGCGAAAGCCTGCTGGAAGTGCATGGCCAGCATGAGACGGTCGGTCTTCTTGACGCGCGTGCACACCTGGGCATGCTCGATTCCTACGGCGGAACGGGCGCAGAGCGCGCGGTCGTGACCGATACATTCAAGGTGTTGAAAGGACTGAAGGACGAGCATCGCGACCTGCTCAAGCGCGTCCAGAGCGACAAGGCGGAGCTGGAACAGTTGACCGCCCGTCTTCAGGAACTCGACCGTCTTAACCCGCAGGTTGGCGAAGAAGCGGAACTGGCGTCCGAACGCGCGCTTCTGGGCGCGGGTGAACGGGCGCTCGAAGACATCACCGAAGCGCGCGACGCCGTGGGCGGCGATCAGTTGTCGCAGCGCCTGGTCAAGGCCTTCCGTGCGCTCGATCACGCCCGTACCCGCGCCATTCAGGCGGGGGCCGCCGGCGAGGATCCGGTGCTGATGCGCCTGACGGCGGCGGCGGACGCGCTCGACCGTACGCTGATGGCGGCCGATGAAGCCCTGGCCCTGATGGATCAGGCTGCCGACAGCCTGGATTTCGAACCTGGACAACTGGACAGGGTCGAAGAGCGTCTGTTTGCCCTGCGTGCGGCGGCGCGCAAGCTGGGCGTGCTGGTCGACGACCTGCCGAAGGAGCGCACACGCATCGCCAGGGCGCTTAACGAAATCGAAGACCTGGACGCCCATCTGGCGCGGTTGGACAAGGCGATCTCCGAGGCTCAAGGTCGCTTCAACGCCGCCGTCGATGCCTTGCGGGCGCGCCGTGTCGTTGCCGGCGAGACACTGGCGGCGGCGGTCATGGCGGAGCTGACGCCGCTTAAGCTCGACAAGGCGCGCTTCCGCGTGCGTATCACTGAGCTTGAGCCGGAACGTTATGGCCAGAATGGCGGTGACGTCGTCGAGTTCGAGGTCAAGACCAATCCGGGCGCCGAATGGGGTGGTCTGGGCGTGATCGCGTCGGGCGGCGAGCTGGCGCGTTTCGCCCTGGCGCTGAAGGCGGCGCTGGCAACGCGCGGCGGTGATGACGCCGTCTCGCCGGTCATGATCTTTGACGAAGTCGACCAGGGGGTCGGCGGCGCGGTGGCCGACGCCGTTGGCTTGCGCCTCAAGAAGCTGGCGCAGACGTCCCAGGTCATTGTCGTGACGCACAGCCCGCAGGTGGCGGCGCGCGGCGATCAGCACCTGAAGGTCTCCAAGGCAGCCTACGTCTTTGAGGGTGGCGAAGGCGTGCGTTCAAGCGTACAATGTCTGGACGAGGCGCAGACCCTGGAGGAACTGGCGCGCATGCTGGCCGGAGCGGAAATCACGCCGGAAGCCCGTGCGGCGGCGCAGAGGTTGAAGAGCGCCGAACTGGTATAAGGAAGGCAAGGCGGTGATCGGTCGTCTGATCTACTTCGTGATTCAGTTTGCCGTCGTCGCCGCCCTGACCGTTGGCGGCACTGCTGTCTACATCATCCATGACAAGGGCATGGCCTACGCGCATTCGGCCTTTTTTATCGAGGATATGCGGCCGGCCTATCCGGCGGCCCTGATCGCTGGCGGTGTGGTGTCGCTGATCTGGATCTGCTACCAGCTGACGAAAAAGTCGCTCGAACGCGAACCATTCGATCCCGACACATATTGAGCCACTGACACGAATAGGACTTTGTGGCAGGTAGGATTCTCCAACAGTTTGGGAATTCTCTCCATGACGCTCGACGACGCCCGCATGGCGCACGCCGATCTGGCGGCCCAGGTCAAATATCATCGCGAACTCTATTACCGCGAAGAAACGCCGGAACTGACCGACGCCGAATACGACGCGCTCGAAAAGCAGTTGCGCGACCTTGAGGAGCAATTCCCCGAATTGAAGACACCCGACAGCCCGACCGAACAGGTCGGCGCACCGGTGTCGGAAAAGTTCGCGGCCGTGACGCACGGCATTCCCATGCTGTCGCTCGACAACGCGTTCGATGCCGACGACATTGCCGACTTCGAAAAGAGCCTGAAGCGTTTCCTGAAATTGCCGGAAGACGAGGTTGTTGCCTATGCCGCCGAACCCAAGATCGACGGCCTGTCGTGCAGTATCCTTTATGTTGACGGCAAGCTTGTGCGGGCAGCGACGCGCGGCGATGGCAGGGTTGGTGAGGATATCACGCAAAACGTCAGGACGATCAAAGGTATCCCCCATACGCTCAATGGTTCCGGTTTTCCGGAACGGATTGAAATCCGCGGTGAGGTCTATATGCCTCTGGCCGAATTCGCCGAGATGAACGCGAAGGCCATCGCCGAAGGCGGGCGGACCTACGCCAATCCTCGCAATTTCGCTTCGGGTTCGCTGCGTCAGATCGACGCCAACGTGACGGCGTCGCGGCCGTTGCGCTTCTTTGCCTATGCCTGGGGTGAGGTCAGCGATCCGGACTTCGTCAAGACCCAGAGCGAGGCGCTCGATTGTTTCCGCGCATGGGGCTTCGAGGTCAATCCCAATTCCCGCCGCGTCGAAGGCACGGCAGGCCTGCTTGAACTCTATGACCATATCGGCAAGACGCGCTCGCAACTGGGCTATGATATCGACGGTGTGGTCTACAAGGTCGATCGCCTCGACTGGCAGCGCCGTCTGGGGTTCGTGTCGCGCAGTCCGCGCTGGGCGATCGCCCACAAGTTCCCGGCCCAGCAGGCCTTGACGCGGCTGCGCGGCATCGACATCCAGATTGGCCGGATCGGTACGCTAACGCCGGTTGCGCGGCTTGAGCCGATCAATGTCGGTGGCGTCGTTGTCACCAATGTGACGCTTCACAATGCCGACGAAATCGAGCGCAAGGATATCCGCATTGGCGACATGGTCCGCGTCCAGCGCGCCGGCGATGTTATCCCGCAGATCGTCGGCGTCGATGTGGCCGAGCGCCCAGCCGACGCGCAGGTCTACGAATTCCCGAAACTGTGCCCGTGTCCGCTGAAGACCGAGGTCGTCCGCGAAGCGACCGCGGGGGGCGGCGAGGGCGTGGCGCGCAAGTGTTCCGGTGACCAGGCCTGTCCGCATCAGCGTGTGGAATATCTGAAATATGTCGTCAGCCGCCGTGTGCTCGACATCGAAGGCCTGGGAGAAAAGCAGCTTCAGAAGTTCTATGAGGACGGGCTGATCCAGGAGCCCGCCGATATTTTCACCCTGGCTGAACGCGACAGCACAAATCTGAAAAAACTGAAGGATCGCGAAGGCATGGGCGAGCAAAGCGTCCGCAACCTGTTCGCTTCGATCGAAAGCCGTCGCGATTTGCCCCTGGAACGTTTCATCGCAGCGCTCGGCATCAAGCATGTCGGTGAAACGACGGCGAAACTGCTGGCGCGGGCCTTTGGCTCGGAAGAGGCGTTCCGCACCACGCTTACGGCGGCGGCGGGAGGCGATCGGGAAGCGCGCGACGCGTTCGAGCACTTCGACCAGATCGGTCCGGTTGTCACCAACTCGGTCATCAGCTATTTCGCCCATCCCTATCAACGCGCCATCTATGACCGCTTCCTGGCCCAGGTGACGGTTCGCGACGCTGAAGTCGCCGCCGGAGACCACGCCATTTCCGGAAAAACGGTAGTGTTTACCGGCACGCTGGAGAAGATGACGCGCGACGAAGCCAAGGCGCAGGCTGAACGGCTGGGCGCAAAGGTGTCGGGCTCCGTATCAGCAAAGACGGATA
>CBIHPL010000122.1:0-8672 GCA_966212005.1 uncultured Asticcacaulis sp. | reverse complement strand
CATCGTGGGGCATCATTATTCCTTGGGAAACAAATGGGGGCTCAGCCGAGGTCGTTCAACTCAGCGACGACGTCGTAGGCGTCCCCCCGGTAGTAGGATTGGGTGAATTCGGCGGCCCGGCCATCGGCCAGGAAGCCGCGGCGTTCGATGAACAGGCCGGCGTCGCCTGGCTTGATGCCCAGACGTTCGGCCTGATCGGCGGAGAAGTTGACGGCGCGCAGGCGTTGCAGCGCGCGGACGGGACGATGGCCGGTCTTTTCCAGCGCCTCATAAAGCGAGGCGCCGACCACCTCCAGCGAGGACAGGCAGTAGCCGGGGATGGTCGAATATTCGAGCGCCATGGTCTGGCCGTCGGCGTAGCGCAGGCGGTGGAACCGATAGACGAGTGCGCCCGGTGACAGGCCCAGGGACAGCGACTCTTCCGGTGTGACGGCGCCCGCGGACTTTGAGACCCATTCCGAATGGGGCTTGCGGCCGCGCGACATCATGTCCTCCGAGAAGGAGGACAGTTTCGAGAAGCTCTTTTCGACGCGGCTGGCGACAAAGGTGCCGGCGCCACGGCGACGCGTCAGCAGGCCTTCGGTCACCAGGCCATCGATCGCCTTGCGCACTGTGATGCGCGACACGTCGAAATCCTCGGCCAGGTCGCGCTCGGGCGGAATGGCGTCGTCCTGATGCAATTGCCGGCTCTGGATGGCCTCACGCAGGACGCGCTGCAATTGCAGGTACAGGGGAGAAGGGTCGTCCTTGGCCAGGCGGCCGACGGATTCAGCAAAGGACATCAGGCGTTTCCATAGATTTCTGTGGTGTGGTCTTCCCGGTCAGGCGACTCATTGGCGGCCACCTTGACGTAACGTCGTCTCTATCGATTCCAGTGCCGCGCGCATAGCCTTGATAAGGGCTTCGTCGGCGCTGCGCTGTCCGTTGCGCAACTGGGTCATCAGCCATTCCCGGTCGTTTCCGGCGCCGGTGCCGGCAGCTGCGTCGGTGGCGCACGAGGCGTGGACGCTGCGCACGCCGCTGAGGCGCACGATGTCCGGAGCATTGTCAGCCGTGACGCCGACGCCCGCCAGGACTTCTATCCGGCCCGCCGCCTGCGCGACCATGGCCTTCAGGCCGGCGACGCCATCGCGCGCCGTGCGTCCACCGCCGGCCGTCAGCACCGTCGCCATGCCCAGGCCGATGACGGTTTCGAGCGCGGCGGCCTGGTCGGGAGCAAGGTCGAAGCTGCGGTGAATGGCGGTTTCAAGGCCGGCTGAGTGGTCGCACAGGGTCCGCAGGACGGTCTCGTCCAGTTCGCCGGACGCATGATTGGCGCCGAACACAACCCCGTCCAGGCCAAGCGCGTGCACTGTGTCGATATCGGCGCGCATGGCGTCGACTTCATCGACACTATAGCTGAAGTCGCCGCCGCGCGGCCGGATCATAACGCGCGTGGGAATGCCGCAGCCGGCCGCCAGCCGCATCAATCCGGTTGACGGCGTCACGCCGCCGATGGCGAGCGCCGAACAAAGCTCGATCCGATCCACCCCGCCTGCCGCAGCCGTGCGCACCCCGGCGGCCGTGTCGGCACCCAGCTCGAACAGTATCGGCAGGGTCAGATGCGTTTTTGCGGAGTGGGCGGTGTCCATGGTTCAGGCCTCGACCGGCAACGGCGTCAGGCCATTGCCGATGCCGTTCTCATGGCCGTGGGCCATCAGGATCGCGCCGTCGAGCGCGTCCCGTTCAGGCTCCGCCAGGATGGAAGAGGTCCATGGTGCCAGCCACGCCGCCAGCGGCTTGGCCATGCCGCCGACCAGGCATACCCTGGCGCAGCCGAGTTCATTCAGGCGGTGGATGTAGCGGCCGAGATCCTGCGCCGAGCGTTCGACGATGGCGACCGCGACGGAATCGCCTTCGTCGGCATGAAGCATGGTCAGTGGTGCCAACTGGCCGAAATCGCGCGGCTTGGCCGTGGTGACCCAATGGACGATGTCCGCCGGATGACCGCCGAAATGCGCGATGACGGCGCGCGTGAATTCGGTGGAGATTCCAAGACCGTCCCATGCGTGCAGGGCCGCGCGGATGGCTTCGCGCCCCAGGGCCGCAGCCGAGCCGTCGTCACCGACTTCGAAGCCCCAGCCTCCGACCGGATGGCCGCGGCCGCCGACCCAGGCATAGGCGGCGGAGCCCGTGCCGGCGATCAGCAGTCCGCCGTCGCGGCCGGAAAATGCGCCAAGGCACGCCGTATGGGCGTCGGTGCCGGCGTCGATGCGGGCAAAGCGTGGCCCCGCCTTGATCGTCTTTTCGACGTCCGATGCGTCGGCGATACCCGCCAACCCGAGGCCGATGCTGATCCGGTCCCACGATACCGAGGGCTGGTTCGCCTGGCTGAGCGCCTGGTCAAGCGCAGCCAGGATATTGGTCCACACCAGGTTCAGCCCCAGCCGGATATTGCCCGGTCCGCCTTCGGCCTGGCCCAGCAGGCGGCCTTCGGCGTCGCGCAGGCGGACCCGGCAGTGGGTGCCGCCGCCATCGACGCCGGCGAAGAGCAGGGGAGACTTAGAAGTGTTCGATACCATCAACTTTACTAACCTTGGGCTGTGAACCGGCGAACAGGCTGAAGAACAGGATGTAGGCGTAGCAGGGCACCATCAGCATCATGAAGACGAGCTGGAAATCGTAGGTCTGCTTCAGGAAGCCGTAGAGCGCGGTGATGACGCCGCCGCCGGCGATGCCCATGACCAGGAAGGCCGAACCCAGTTCGGTCAGCTTGCCCAGGCCCTTGATGCCCAGCGGGAAGATGGCGGGCCACATCATGGCGTTGGCGAAACCCAGCGCGGCGACGAAGCCGACGCTGACATAACCCTTGGTCAGGAAAGCACCGACGGTCAGGGCGATGCCCAGTATGGCCGACCATGTCAGATATTTTTCCTGGCTGATGAAGCGCGGAATGGTGATCAGGCCGGCGATATAGCCGACGATCATTGCCACCAGGGTCGCCGAGGTGAAATACTTGGTCACGTCCAGCGGCAGGCCGAAGCTGCGGCCATAGGTCGATATGGCGTCGCCCGCCATGACCTCGGCGCCGACATAGGTGAAGATGGCCAAGAAGCCGAAGAACATCTGGAGGTAGGCGAATTTCGAGCCCTTGCCCGAATCGGGATTGGCGTCGTCGCTGAGCGCCGGCAGGGGCGAAAACCAGACGAAGACAGCCAGTGCGACCAGGAAGCCGGCAACGGCCAGATACGGCATGTGAATGCGGGCGGCGAATGCGTTCAGAATGGCGTCGCGCGCCGCCGGATCGTTGGCGGCGGCCTCGACCTGGGCAGCCAGGTCGCCGATGCCATGCAGGATCAGGGTGCCGACGATGATCGGCGCCAGAAAACCCGCACCCTTGTTGAACAGGCCAAGTACCGCGATGCGCTGGGCGGCGCTGTCGATCGGACCCAGGACCGAGATATAGGGATTGGCTGCCGTCTGCAGGATGGAAAGGCCGCCGCCGATGATGAACAGGCTGGTCAGGGTGCCGGCAAACTGCCGGGCGGAGGCAAATTGCGCGAAGCAGGCGGCGCCGATGGCCATCACGACCAGGCCGGCGGCCATGCCGCGTTTCATGCCGATCTTCTTGAGCAGGATCGCCGCCGGGATCGAAAGAAAGAAATAGGACAGGTAGAAGACCGATGGGACCAGCAGCGCCACGCTGTCGCTGACATTGAAAGCCACCTGGGCAAAGGTGATCAGCGGGCCATTCAGCCATGTCACGAAGCCAAAGATAAAGAACAGCAGGCAGAACAGCAGCACGGCTCCCCAGGGAGTCTTTTGCGGCGCTGCGCCGGATGCGGTCGTGGACGGTGTCACTGGCATGGGTGTGGTTCCTCCCCCGTTATAATACCAATTGGCCCAAGTGGTATCGCCTATTTAAATCCAAATTGCAATCTGCGTAATGAAGAATCTATCACCGGCCCCGCATATTCGCCAAATTAATGTTATTTCCTTTATTAAATAGGCTATTTGAGCGCTTTTCGCGACATTATTATCACACGGGTATCGCGATTTACAAGGTTTGTGATGCTACCAAAAGATTGAAGTTGACAGATTTTTGAAACCAAAGTTAGCGTCCGGTCCCAAGATAGGTACTTTAATGGTCCCTTGTGGTATTGTCTTGGTTCCATCTGGTGCTTATCGAGCAGACTAAGCGCGGCAAACAAAATCGGGTTTTTGGGCTGGCCTATGCCGCAGGCGAGCTCAAATTAGGGAAATCATCTTATGAAATTCAAGCGTCATATCCTTATGACCAGCGCCGTTGCGTCGATCGCGCTCGGCCTGTCGATGGGCGCCGGCGTGTCCGTGGCGAATGCCCAGGATGCCCCGGCTTCCGACACGGACACCGTCGTCGTCACCGGCATCCGCAAGTCGCTGCAAAGCGCGCTGAAGCAGAAGCGCAATTCCGACCGCGTGTCTGAAATCATCACTGCCGAAGATATCGGCAAGTTCCCCGACAAGAATGTCGCCGACTCGCTGGCGCGCGCCACTGGCGTCAACGTCGTCACCGGATCGGCCAATGCCGGCGGCTTCGGCGAAAATGAGCGCATCTCGATTCGCGGCACCGATCCGACGCTGAACCTGACCCTGATGGACGGACACAATGTCGCGACCGGCGACTGGTTCGTGCTGGATCAGACCAATGGCGGCCGTTCATTCAACTACACCATGCTGCCGTCGGAAGTCGTCGGTACGGTTGAAGTGATCAAGGCGTCGTCGGCCGACCTGCCCGAAGGCGGCATCGGCGGCACAGTCGACGTCCACGTCCGCAAGCCGCTGGATATGAAGGCGGGCCAGTTCAACATGTCGGCCCAGGCCATGTATGCAACGCTGGCCGAAGAGTGGTCGCCCAACGTGTCGGGCATGTACTCGTGGAAGAATGACAACAAGGACTTCGGCTTCCTGATCGGCGGCTATTATGAGAAGCGCCAGTTCCGCCGCGATGGCCAGGAAGTCCTGGGTTACAGCTCGGTGGCGAACTTTGCCGGTTCGGGCCAGACCCTGCTGGTGCCGTCGCTGATCGGCTCGGCCTACTTCACCCAGGAACGCGTCCGCAAGGGCGCCAACTTCATGATGCAGTGGAAGTCGGACAAGCTCGATCTCGCCTTCTCGGGTCTGTACACGCATCTCGAAGCCGATAACGAAAACCACAACTTCATGCTGTGGGGCTCCAAACTGGCCGGGCAGACGCCGAACAGCTACACGACCAAGGACGGTTTCGTGACATCGGCGACCTGGGATGCGGCGGACGCCGCCGCGGCCGGCGGCGCGATCGTCCAGGACGACATCTTCCGCAAGGCGCACTCCAGCACCTATGTGCTGAACCTCGACATCGGCTATGATTTCACCGATCGTTTCTCGATGGACGCACAGGTGGGCTTCACTTCGGGCGAAGGCGTCACGGATGACACCGCCGCATGGGAAACCTACTGGGATAATGTCGGCGCCAGCTATACCCTGGGCAAGGTCACCAATGTCGCCTATGCCGGCCTGCCGGCCGATCCGACCTCGGCGGCTTACCTGAACAACAAGTTCAGCTGGTCGTGGGGCGGCACGGTCAAGTCGCCGGACAAGGAGGCCTACGCCAAGGTCGATTTCAAGTATGACCTCGACAGCGGCATCTTCAAGACGATCCAGTTCGGCGCGCGCCACACCGACCACAGCCGCGTCCTCGACTACCTGGCCTATGCCTGGTCCGGCAACGGCGCCAACAGCGGCACCTCGGCGGTCGATCTCGGTACCGTCTTCACCGGCGGTGTAACGCCCGACAACTTTGCCGACGACCTGGGCAGCATTCCCGGCTACTCCTACGCCGATGGGGCCGCGGTCTACGACTATCTCGACAGCCACAACGGCGGCCGTACTTTCGCCTTCTATCCGCCGCTGAGCTTCAGCGTCGAGGAAAAGACGAGCGCCTACTATGCCATGACCAAGCTGGCCGGTGACAACTGGCGCGGCAATGTCGGTCTGCGCGCCGTCCAGACCAAGACGACCTCGACCCAATGGTCGGCCAATGCGCCGGTCAAGTCGGTGACCAACGTCTTCGGCTCCTGGGGTTCGGAAACGACGGAAAAGGAATACTGGGACTACCTGCCAAGCGCGAACTTCACCTTCAACGCATCCGATACCCTGCTTATCCGTGCCGGTGCTGCGAAGGTCATGACGCGCCCGGGCTACGCGCAGCTGGCCGGCGCCTTCTCGCTGGTCGATTCGAACCTGACCGGCACGGCGGGCGGCAACCCGAACCTGGAACCGTACCGCGCATGGCAGTACAACCTGGGTGCGGAATGGTATTACGCGCCTGAAGCCCTGGTATCGTTCGGTGTTTTCAACCTCGACATCGACAACTACATCACGACCGAGACCTTCACGCAGTTCTTCACGACGCAACAGACGCCGCAGGGCGCCCTGTTCACGATGTCCGGTCCGGCCAATGGCGGCAAGGCGACGGCGAAGGGCTTCGAGTTCAGCGTTCAGCAGCCGCTGGCCTACGGCCTGGGCTTCATCTTCAACTATACCTATGTCGATGCGAAGTACGACAACGGCGATCCGCTGGACGGCAATTCGAAGAATACCTTCAACCTGACGGGCTACTTCGAAAATGACGCCGTCTCGGCCCGCCTGGCCTACAACTTCCGCTCCAAGTTCAACTCGGGCAAGGATCGCGGTACGGTCATGTGGCAGGACGATTACGGCACGCTGGACGGTTCGTTCAGCTATAACCTGAATGAGCACGTCGCCCTGACTCTCGACGCCCAGAACCTGCTGGGTGAAAAGCTCTATTACTTCGTCGGCACACCGGACATCCCGCGCGCCTTCTACGACAACGGGCAGTCCTTCTACGTCGGCGCCCGCTTCAAGTACTAAGCGTCATCTTTTGCGTAACCGGGCCGGGGCGTTGCACCTCCGGTCCGGCTCCTTCTCTTCTTCCCGTTTGCCGGGCGGCGTCCCTCTTTCGCCTCCGGCACATCCGAAGTCCGTACCGCTCATGAAGCGGCGGCAGGTTCCTGATCACGTGCTGTCTGTGTGTCCATCTCGTGATGGCGAAGGGTCGGGATAATCCCCGCTGCGACCGTCATGTTCCGGTGCGGTTTTTGGAGTGACTTGATGAGCAGGTTCCACCCAGTGGACCTGCTCTTTTTTTGAGACGCCTATGATCCCGGCATCTATGCTTTCGCTCCTGACAGGACAGGGAAACGCCGATGACTTTCACCCGCCCGCTTCTTGTATCGTTGGCAGTGCTGGCTTTTGCCGCGCCTGCCATGGCTGCGCCCGCACCCGCCATTACGCCCATTCCGGCCAGGATGACCGTCAGTGACGGCGCCTTCGCCTTAAGCAACGCCACGCGCATCCATGTTCCAGAAGGCGATGCAGAACTGTTTTCGGTTGCGGAATATCTGCGCGACGCGCTGAAAACCCAGCGCGGCCTGCGGCTGAAAATCACTACCGCCGCACCCAAGGACGGTGACCGGGTTATCCGCCTGACGCGTATCCAGACGCTGGTGGCCGAGGACAACGAAGCCTATCACCTGAGTGTCGCGTCCGACGGCGTCACCATCGGCGCCACCAGCCGCGCAGGTGCCTTTTATGGCGCGGTCTCGTTGTGGCAACTGGCGACGCCCGAAGCCGGCAAGGGCAAGGTCGAGCTGCCGGCCGTCAGCATCTTCGACACGCCGCGGTTCAAATGGCGCGGCCTGATGATCGATTCGAGCCGCCATTTTCAGACACCGGCCGACATCAAAAAGACCATCGACGCCATGGCGTCGCAGAAGCTCAACATCCTGCAATGGCACCTGACCGACGACCAGGGCTGGCGGCTGCAGATCAATGCCTATCCGAAGCTGACCGAGGTCGGCGCATGGCGGCAACCGGCAGGCGCGGCGGGTTTCGACAAGGCCGGCAAGCCGGTGCGTTATGGCGGTTTCTATACCCAGGACGAGGCGCGCGACATCGTCGCCTATGCCGCCGCGCGCAACATCACCGTCGTGCCGGAAATCGACATGCCGGGCCACGCCACCGCCGCCATTACCGCCTATCCGGAACTGGGCACCGAAGGCACGCCACCGAAACAAGGCATGTCCGACTGGGGCGTCTATCCCAATCTCTACAATGTCGATGATGCAACCTTCACCTTCCTGACGACTGTGCTGGATGAGGTCATGGCCATCTTCCCCAGTCCATACATTCACATTGGCGGCGACGAGGCCATCAAGCCGCAGTGGGAACAAAGCGCTGCCATACAGGCCAAGATGAAGGCACTGGGCCTGAAGGACGAGATGGAACTGCAAAGCTGGTTCATCACCCGCATCGGCAGGCACATTTCGGAGAAGGGCCGGCGCATGATCGGCTGGGACGAGATTCTGGAAGGCGGCATCGCACCCGACGCCACCATCATGAGCTGGCGCGGGCTGGATGGCGCGGTCGCGGCGGCGAAGCTGGGCCACGACACGGTCCTGTCGCCCGCGCCCGACCTTTATCTCAATCATCGCCAGAGCCTGTCGGGCGATGAGCCGCCGGGCCGTGGTCTGGTCGTGACGCTGAAGGACTATTACGCCTTCAACCCCGAGCCCGCCGCCATCGATCCGGAGGCGCACAAGCATATCCTGGGGCTTCAGGGCAATATCTGGACCGAGCATGCGCGGACGACC
>CBIHPL010000121.1:0-8701 GCA_966212005.1 uncultured Asticcacaulis sp. | reverse complement strand
CCTACGCTTACACTTTAGTACTTGAAGCGAACGCCGATCTGATAGCGGCGGTCGTTGCGGATCCAGGCCGAGTCGATCCGGACAGCGGCCGCGCCAGGCGTTGCCGAGCTGTCGCCCATGACCTGCTGCTGGATGACGGTCGTCGTATCGAGCAGGTTCGAGCCATCGAACGACAGTTCGACATTGTCGTTCAGCTTGTAGCGAAGTGACGCGTCGAGGAAGCCGTTGCCCTTCTGGTACATCGGCAGGCCGATACAGCAGTCGAGATTGTTGGTCAGGAAGTCCGACCGGTGGCTGTAGGCCAGGCGCGAGGCGATCGGGCCGTGTTCAAACAGCAGGACGAGGTTGTAGGACTCGTCCGAGATCCCGGCCAGGCGATGCGAGTCGAAGACCGCGCCGTTGACCTGCAAGCCGCCACCGAAGGCAATCGTGCCGCCGGCCGCATAGCCCGGCTGGTTGGCCAGGTTCGAGTTATTGATGCCCGACTGCGATGTGCGGGTGTAGTTGGCCTGGATGCCCAGGCCGTTCCACGGCGACGGCAGGAAGTCGAAGAAGGTCTGATAGGCCACTTCGAAGCCCTTCAGCGTGCCGCCGCCCTTGCCGTTGCCCGGACCACGAATGACCACGTTCTGGGTAACGCCGTTGAGCGTGACCGCGCGCGGCAACTCAGCGTACGAGATGTCGCCGTTCAGCTTCTTGTAGAAGACGTCGAAGGTGAAGGACGACGTCGCATTGAAGTAGTTTTCATAGGACAGGTCGAACTGATCGGCGGTCACCGGCTTGATCGAGGCGTTGCCTGAGTCGGCGTTGAAAACGAAGTTATAGCCCTTCACGTTCGCGGCCGTCTTGGGCCCGTTCGGGTCAGTCCAGACGATGAACGGCGAGTTCGCAGAGGTGTTGATCGCCGGCGCCTGGATCGACACATAGTTCCGCAACTGGCCGAAGTCCGGACGCGACAGGGCGCGCGACGCCCCGAAACGGATATACTGGTCGTCCGCCACTTCGAAACGGATGTTAAAGCTGGGCAGCCAGTTGCTGTGCTTGGCGCCATAGGTGCTCTTGACGGCCGGACCACCGCTGAAATTCATGATATCCGGGGTCAGATAGCACGACACGTTCAGCAGGTTGGAAGGCCCGGTCGGGGTCGAACACGGCGCCAGGGTCGCGTACCAGTTCGGATTGTTGAAGGCGACGCCGCCATTGCTCTCGACATTGGTCTCGACATAGCGGATGCCGATATTGCCGTTGACGCGCTTGCCGAACAGCGTCGTATCGTCATTGCCGAAACGCAGCATGGCATAGGCCGCCGTCGTCTTTTCCGACACGTCCAGCATTTCGGAGTCGTTGTAACAGCCTTCGGTATTGCCGCCGCGATCGCAGATCGGCGTCCACTTCAGCGGGGTGTTGGTCTTGGCGCCCGACAGCCCGTTGATGTGGCGGTCGCGGTCGGCCAGGACCTCGTTCGACAGCCACGGCAAGGCGCCCGGATTGAAGACATTGCCGTCATAGAAGCCGTCGCGGAAGGGCTCCGACACCCACATGTCCTTGCCATAGCCCTGGAAGGTCTGGCCGGCATTGCAGGCGTAGGGCGCGGGCGTGGTGTTATCCAGGTTGAAGGCAGGCCCGTTACAGGCGTTCCACGGCTGGATGACCGGCGACCAGTTATAGGCCGAATAGCGGACCTTCTGATCGCGTTCGGCGTAGCGCACGCCGACCTTCAGCGAGTTCAGCCAGCCCGAGTCTTCGAAGCGGTATTCGGCATCGGCGCGGACCGACAGTTGGGTTGCGTCGTTGTCCTCGACGTGGTCCTGGATGAAGGGGATATACCAGTTGTGCGGGTTGGACAGGCCGCCCGCCGCGTAGTTGACATTGGTCCCCGGCAGAAGCTCGATCTCCGGCGTACCGTCGCCATTGGTGCTGTACTTGACGTTGGCCAACGTGTTGGCGGCGACCAGGATGTCGTAGTTGTTGGTCTCGGCCTCGACATATTGCACATCGAAATTGGCGCGCAGCTTTTCGGTGATTTCCCACTTCAGATTGGCAGCAATGTCACGCGTGCCTTCTTCGTGGTCGAAGATGCGCGACTCGTTCGAAATGCCGGTGCCCTGACGCGTCGAGCTACAGCCGCCTCCGCCGCAGTAGTTGACGAACGGCAGGCCCGGAATGGCCGAGCCGATGTCGATCGCCGCAGCGGTCGAGCCGCCCCAGCCACCCGACGGCGCGGTCAGCGTGCCGGAATCGAGCATGCCATCGGCGCCAAAGACAAAGGCCGGCGTTCCGTCGGCCGGTGCGATGACGGCGGTCGTCTGCGGCGAAAAGGCCGGCGCCGCCCACAGGTCGAAGAAGCCGACATTGGTCGAGCGCTCCTTCCAGGCGTTCTTGTACTAGGTGTCGTTGTCTTGCAGCGTGAACTGCACCGTCTTGGCGTTGTTCTGCCATTGCAGCGCCGCCGCGATACCGCGACGGTCGCGGCCATATTCGACCTGGCTGAAATTGACCTGGCGGGGCATGTAGACCCAGCCCGTGCCGCCATAAGGGTTTGCCGTACAGGCAACGGAGCCGTCCGCGTTGACGTTGGCCGCCGCTGCTGTGCCGAACCCGGCCGAACAGAAGGCGCCGATACGTTGCCCGACCACGCCTTCGGTCTGGGTCAGGACGTGACCCTGGGCGTAGTTGAGCATGACGCCCCACTCACCGGCTTCGGTCGCCCAACGGTTGGTGTAGATGCCCGAAAACTCATAGGTCGCTTCTTCGGAACGGTCGCCGTAATTGGCCTTGGCCGACAGACCGATGACCTGGCCCTTAGAGTCGAACGGCAGGCGCGTGCGCAGGTTGACCGAACCGGCAATGCCGCCTTCGATCATTTCAGCGGTCAGGTTCTTGTAGCTGTCGACGCCCGCCATCAATTCCGGCGACACGTCGTTGAAGTTCAGGCCACGCGCGCCGTCGGCGGTGAAGATGTCGCGGCCGTTCAGTTCGGTGCGCACAAAGGTCAGGCCGCGGATCAGCACCTGAGCCGGTTCGGCCGAAAAGTGCGTCGAATCGTCCGACGACTGGAAGCGCGACACGGTGATGCCCGGCACGCGCTGCAAAGCTTCGGCGACCGACTTGTCCGGGAAGGCGCCGATGTCGGTGGCGGTGATCGAATCGACGTGGGTGTCGGCGTTCTTCTTGATGTCCTGCGCGGTCTTGAGCGCCTTGCGGACGCCGACGACAACGACGGCATCGTCTTCGGTCGGCGCGGCGTCCTGCGCCTGGGCGGTTCCGGCAACCGTCAGCGCAGCCAGGGCCATCAGGGACACGCTGGTCTTCAGCATCCGGCCGCTGATGAAACGGGTGTTTCGCATATTTCTCTCCATGTATCAGCCCGATTCCCGCGGACTGGTGTTGGTGGCATCGTTATGTGCGCCGAAGCCCTCAGGCGCTTTAAGGCCCGGGTGCGACGACGGTTGTCTGTTCTTCCAACACATGACGTTTTATGGAGCATTCGGCCGGCGCAGGGCGGATGACGGCCGCCTGGCTATGACTGTGGCTTTCGAATGGTCTTGTTCTTGTTACAGGCGTTTTGCGGCGCGCTGACCTGAAGCGTCTGTGGCCGGACATTATGCCCGCCCCGCGTATCCGGTGCGTGCCGGACGAAACTGTCTGATCGTCTCCCTGAAGTGCCGATGGCTTTATGTTTTTTATCGGATCACCGACAGATATGATGGTCGTCATATCTGTCATATGATGTGCATAATATAATGCAGCGATAGCGCAAGCGCAAAATCCAATGTTTCCAAAATTTTATAAATGCGGAGTGGCTTGCAAAAATATCACATCGTTGTGCGCTCAGGTGCCGCGCGGGCTCGGCGCATAGGCGCCGGCGCGCAGTCGCGCTTGCCTCGCCAAGAGGCTCGGAGGGGAGTCCCTTTGAAGAAACTAAGTACTCGCTTCGTCCAATAATTTCGCCAAAAGGCTTACGAATGCAATGAATTCTAGAGCGCGTTCCGGGTCATCATTTATAAAACCATGAGCCCTAGGATTCCTTAGCCCAGACACTGCACCACAGAACATCTGCATAAAACCTTTCTGCTCATCTTTGTCAGATTGGTCGTTCAGATCATTAAAACGAAGAGCAGGGCTTGATGGATTAAAGGCTCGCTCCATCAGAGTATTGCCATCAAACTCCAAGCCACTCCTAAGCCTAACCAAGCCATTGAGTGCTTTGACGGATGCCTCTACCGCGTTAGAGTAGTGCCCATCTCGATAAAGGCTAGAAGCCGCACGGGCAATTTCTGCATGAATTTCGAGACCATTATAGGCCCTCAAAACGCGAGTTGTTGAATCTTCAGATTCTTCGCCAACTTCCTCTTCAAGCAGGTCAATAAGCGTCTGTAACTTTGCGATGCCCCCAGAGACTTTTCCTCGAACGGAGTCTAAATTTCCGCGCAAGGAAATATCCATTCCGGAAATATAAAAACCGAAATAAGGTTTAAACGTCTCAATAGAGTAATCCCTATACTCTATTGTGTCCACATCATAAATTGACCTAAGGGTTGCATTAATTTTATCAGAATAACTGTCTAATATATGCCCGCCCGTTTCGTTATCCAGATCATTAACATTTAAAGCTTTCAGTTCTTGTAAACGTTTTTGAATTTTTGGAATAGCTGCACGCATTTGACTGGCCGACAAAGACGCCATTCTTGCTGTCGGAGCGGGCTTTTTTGCCATGACGTAATCCCCTAATACCACCGTTTCGGTGACATGATATCAATTGCCAAACGATAAATCGGAGCCTTGCTGACAGTTACACAATTGATATCATGTCACCGAAATCTAAATCCCAGGCTCGAAGGGATTAAGCTACATGCTAAATCAAAGCTCACCGCTTATCCCGAAAAGACATCGGACGGAAGTTACTCGGCGATGAGGTTTTAGAGAGCGACGGTGACCAGTTCGGCCAGCTTGGCCGCAACATCAGCCATAGGCATCTCCGCAGTTTCCAATCCATTCCGCGAGGCGAGCATAGGGCTGACATCTCGGAGAGCGTCATACGTCGTGTTGTGCACTATGGGAACAAGTTGATCCCGCGCCAGAAGAACTGAAAGCTCCTTGTCCGCCACGCCTGCTGCTGGCAGGCGCTTGAGCAACGCAGGGGTCACCAATACAATCCCAATCCGCGATTTTGCCAAGCCTTTGTCGATAGCTCGGAGAAACGGCTCTCCGAGACCAATATCGTTTTCGCTGAACCACACCGAGACATTGCGGGCCAC
The DNA here is from genome assembly GCA_966212005.1 of uncultured Asticcacaulis sp. Classification (GTDB taxonomy): domain Bacteria; phylum Pseudomonadota; class Alphaproteobacteria; order Caulobacterales; family Caulobacteraceae; genus Asticcacaulis. The sequence continues at coordinate 3,443 of CBIHPL010000121.1, read as the reverse complement.
AAGCAGGTTATACAGTTCTTTGGCAACCCCCTGCCGGTCGTCCCAGGCATGGCAGAGAAATATCTGCCGAAGATCAGGCATGGAGGCTCGCTTCTCGACGGTTTCCCGTATTGGAGTGAGCGCCCGCACCTCCTCTGGCGTATAAAGCTGGGATGAACCAACGCCCGACCAGCGGGGTCTTGAGCTACGGTTAGAACCGCCACCACTACTTCGACCGCCGCCACTGCTACCTGAAGAAAGGTAGGACCGGGAAGAGGTTCCGTAACTACCGCTGCCGTAGCTACCGCCACCATACCCACGTGAGCGGCCTCTACATGCCGGACAGGCCGCTGCCCCACTCGCCGTGTCGTGCCCCCTCGATGGTGCTGTGCATTTTACCATGCAATCAGAGGTAAACGATTCGTCTTTTACCCTCAAGCCTCACCTAAGCCCTGATATTGGCGACAAGGCGAGTTAATTTATTTAGCCGGCCTTTAACAACGCGGCTATGCGGGTAGTTCAGCCTCCCCCTTCAAGCGACATCTCCGGCTGGAATCGTTGGAGGCAATACAGGCTCCTCCAGCAAGGGCTTTTTTAATGGCCCTCGCAACATAGTGCGGGTGTTTAGTGCAAACACCTTGTCTTTATTCAACGTCTGAAGAAGCTCTTGAAGCAAACTCGATAACTGAATGATCTTCGGGCCAAATTTCCGCATTTCCGGTTCAGTGAGCTCAATCCTTCTCCGCTCGCCTCTAAACACAGTAGAGGGCAGTTGATCTAACAGCTCAGCACGTTTCACTGCGTAAAGGTCAGTCAGCTCAATTGCTGTCTTATGGATCATAGACAGCATCATGAAGTTTCCGAATGTCGCCATGTCCGCAACTTCGAAGACATGGGTAACTTCCTGATCCGTAAAAGTAACTGGTGCGGGCATGCCTATGAGAGGTTTGACTTCCCATATATAACGTTCAGGCTCAATGCGCGGGACCTGATTAATTTGCCCTTGAAAATGCTTATCGAAGTATTCCACCGTGCCACGGATGTTGGACACCTTTACCCAGATTGAGGCATTCAATGCGTTCGTGGTACGCGTCGCTTCCGCGACGCGCTGCTCCTCAGCCTTCTTCAATGCGTACAGTTGAAGCAATAACGAGATGAGCCCGCTAACAACAGCGCCGATCACTGCGCCAACGAGACCTGCGATCAGCTCTGGCCCAAAAAACGTAGGCTCTCCTAGAGTTATTTCCATGTCAGTCCATTATGTTTTAAGCGGTGTCCATTCAGTATATCCGCCCGCGTTCCATAGCGCGTCTAATGCAGGTTTAAGCATACTCTTGTAGCCTTCACTAGAATCGAAATCTTCAATGATACAAATAGGCAGATTAAGGTCGGTTGCTCGCAGTACGGGAGGGCCATGAAAGAAATCCGTGCTGTCGCTGCAAATTACACGCGCCCCCGCCGCCTGAATTAGACTAACTGCGACATACAGAGGAGGGGAAACACCAAGCTTCTGTTGGGCATCAATGAACCGAGGCAGTGCGTCAAATAGCATCTTCACAATGCCTCGTGCGTGAATGCCTGGCACCCCGTGTAATGGTCGCAGGTAACCAGATTGAACAGCCTCAATTCCCCCATTTCTGAAAAGCTGCGTATAGGATCGAATGTCATCTCCGCCTGAGGTGACCGCAAAACCGTCGATGTTCATACGCGGAGAAAATCCCATTGAATCGCCTAAGGGACGAAGCAATTGGTCAAGTTGGTGAGCTGCATTGAAATTGACCGTGAATGGATATTCAGCAGCGGCTATTGGCATAACATGAACGACAAATCGGTCGGTCGGACCTGCGAGTTCGATGGCGCTTTGGGATGTCCGCATCAATCCAATTCGAGACCAATGAAACTCCACTGCTCGTTCAGCGGCATTCGCGGTTTGTAAAAACATGTTCTTCACCTCGTTATAGCTTGCTTCGTAGACACCCTTTGAATGCCTCAAGAAATAACGATTACTGTTTTTGTACGTAACGCGATGGGGTGGGTAAGCGCTCTTAGGAACATGAACCGCTAAGACATCGCCACCCGACGTCGGTACTCCCCGCATTTTTACGCCATGTAAGGGCGGCTCAATTCCGGTACGATAGCTCTCTTCAAATCGAAGAATGAGCTTGTCCATTTCTGTTGTGGCAATGGGCTTAATGCCACTTGCGACACCATCGCTCTCTTCCATCCCGATAAGGAGTGTGCCGCCACCGGTATTTGCGAGAGCGGAAAGATCTTTCAAGAATTCTTTCTTTTCGTCGTCTTTTCCGCCGTAGGGCTCAGACTTATACTCGATAGATAAACCTTCTGGGACGCCGTTTCGGATCAATGATCGCAAAACGTCTTCATCGAGCATATTGAAATTAAGAAGCATACTCCCCTCCACTTTTAGCCCCATGAGTCACGGCTGCGGCTGCCATTCAACCCAGTCGTGACTTTTGCAGAACTCTACTATAGCGAGGATATCGGGGCTATGCCTGTCAATTATCTCCCCCCTCCGTCTCCTTCAGCAACCGCTCTAAATCCGCTTTCCAGAACTTCGCCCAGGTGTGGGTGCCGTGGCCGCGCGTGTCGGGCGAGGACGGAATAAGCCGATAGGTCACGCTTTCAGGCGCGGCAGGACGCTTTCGGGGATCTTCAGTTCCGGCGGATTGATAAAGTCGTCGGCCGAGTTGATCCACACCATGGGCGCTGTGATCTTTTCCAGGCCCGGCAGCGGATTATAGGTCCGCGAGGCGTCGAACTGATAGATGAAGTCATTGGCGTCGCGTGAGGCGATGTCCCTGGTGATGCGATCACGGACATTGGCTTCGGCGGCTGCGCGGGTCGGGTATTGCGTCTGGAAATATTCCGGCGCGCTGCCCGCCATGACCGAAAGCGCCGCCGCCGTGCGCAGGCCCTGCACCGGCGGGGTCGTGTAGTTGCCGTCCTGCCAAGGATTTCGGAACAGGTTATCAATTTTCGAACCACTAAATCAGCATACAATCAATTGGAGCTGGAAGGCCGAATCTGGAAAACGTTCGACGTCAGCCGAAGTGTTGCGTCATTTTACACCTAGCACTTTTCCCTACGGTTTCGATTGGGAGACGGGCTTAGGGGACAGTTTTGCCCGGACCTCTTCGATCAGCCCTTGGTCTTTTTCCGCAAGCGTGCCTCGGGATTTCATCTCCAAGAGCTTGTCCAGCACCCGTTGCCAGCTGTCGCTGGACGCAGTGATCTCAGCTTGGTTCCATAAGGACACCATCACACTGCTTTGCGCGGCAGCATTTCAAGGGGTGCGCGCAGCGCAGCCGGCGGCGCCAACCGCGGCGGGACAAGCGGCTGCCGCGCCTGCTGATGCACAGAAGGCGGTGCTGCAGAAATACTGCATCACCTGCCACAACCAGCGCGCGAAGACCGGTGGCTTGGCGCTCGACACGCTCGACTTG
>CBIHPL010000120.1:0-8701 GCA_966212005.1 uncultured Asticcacaulis sp. | reverse complement strand
TCGAAAACGACGGCATCCAGGAGCCGCACGTTACGTGGGCCGATATCGTCGAGAATAGCGAAGGCCTGCTGCTGCTCTCCGGCGGGTTTGATGGTCCGGTGGATGTCGCCTTTCGGCAGAACAAGCCGGAAGAAGCCAAGGCCGCTCTCAAGGCAATGTTCGATGTCTTCGGCGACCGTTTTTACGTAGAGCTTCAGCGTCATGATGGCGGGCCGCACGGCGGCATAAAAGGGGGCGCTGCTGAAATCGGTCTCGTCGAGTTCGCCTATGAGAACGATGTCGGACTGGTGGCCACCAACGATGCATATTTTCCTTCACCGGATCTGTTCCGTGCCCACGAAGCGCTGCTGTGTATTTCCGACAGCACCTTCATGGGGGTCGATGACCGGCGCAAGGTGACCAAGGATCACTGGTTCAAGCCGTCCAAGGCGATGCGTGAACTGTTCGCCGACCTGCCCGAGGCCTGCGACAACACGCTGGAATTTGCCCGCCGTTGCGCCTTCATGGTCAGCAAGCGCGATCCTATTCTGCCGCGCTTCGACACCGGCGATGGCCGTGACGAGGCCGAGGAACTGGCTTTCCAGGCGCGCGAAGGATTGAAGGAACGCCTGAAGCAGGTCAAGCTGGCTGTGCCCGAAGAGGATTACTGGGCGCGCCTTGAACGCGAAATCGGCGTCATCCAGAAGATGGGCTTTCCCGGCTATTTCCTGATCGTTTCGGACTTCATAAAATGGGGTAAGTCCCATGGCGTGCCGGTCGGACCGGGCCGGGGGTCGGGTGCTGGCTCCCTGGTCGCCTGGGCGCTGTTGATTACCGACCTGGATCCGCTGCGCTTCGGCCTGCTGTTCGAACGCTTCCTGAACCCGGAACGGGTCTCGATGCCCGACTTCGATATCGACTTCTGCCAGGAACGCCGCGAAGAAGTGATCTCGTACGTTCAGGAGAAGTATGGCCGGGACCGCGTAGCCCAGATCATTACCTTTGGTACGCTTCAGGCGCGCGCCGTTCTGCGCGATACCGGCCGCGTCATGCAGCTTCCCCTTGGTCAGGTTGACCGGCTGTGCAAGATGGTGCCGAACAATCCGGCCAACCCGACCACGCTGGCCCAGGCCATAGAGATCGAACCACGCCTGAAACAGGCGCGTGACGACGAAGAGGCAGTCAAGAACCTGCTCGACACGGCGCTTCGTCTTGAAGGCTTGTACCGCAACGCTTCGACTCACGCGGCCGGCATCGTTATCGGCGACCGGCCCTTGATCGAACTGGTGCCTCTCTATCGCGATCCGCGCTCCGATATCCCCGCCACTCAGTTCAATATGAAGTGGGTGGAAAGCGCCGGTCTCGTCAAGTTCGACTTCCTGGGGCTGAAGACCCTGACGGTGCTTGATCGCGCGCAGAAATACCTGCGCAAGCGTGGCATCGACATCAACTATTCCACCCTGCCGCTTGACGATGCGCCGACCTACGAGCTTCTGGCCTCAGGCCAGTCGATCGGCGTGTTCCAGCTAGAAAGCCAGGGCATGCGCGACACGCTGCGCAAGATGCGCTGTGGGTCGCTGGAAGAAATCACCGCCCTGATCTCGCTCTATCGTCCGGGGCCGATGGACAATATCGACACCTATGTCGACCGGAAGTTTGGCCGGCTTGAGATCGACATGCTGCATCCTTCGCTTGAGCCGGTGCTGAAAGAGACCTACGGCGTCATCATCTATCAGGAACAGGTGATGCAGATCGCCCAGGTCCTGTCGGGCTACAGCCTCGGTGAAGCCGACCTGCTGCGTCGCGCCATGGGTAAGAAGAAGAAAGAGGAAATGGACCTGCAAAAGGCCCGTTTCATCTCCGGCGCCGCGGAGAAGGGCGTGCCGGAAAAGCAGTCGGACAGTATTTTCGAACTGGTGAACAAGTTCGCCGGCTACGGCTTCAACAAGTCGCACGCCGCCGCCTACGCCTTCATTTCCTACCAGACCGGTTATCTGAAGGCCAATCACCCGGTTGAGTTCTTTGCGGCGACCATGAGCCTCGATATCGCCAATACCGATAAGCTTGCCGTCTTCTATCAGGATGCCCGCCGCTTCGGCATTACGATCAAGGCGCCTGACATCAACACATCCATGGCCGATTTCGACGTTGAAAACGGCGAAATTCTCTACGCCCTGGGGGCCATCCGCAATGTCGGCTTCGAAGCCATGCAGAGCGTGGTTGAAACGCGCGAACGGGATGGCAAGTTCACCGACATCTTCGACTTCCTGGAACGGATCGATCCCAAGGCGGTGAACAAGCGCGCCATCGAAAACCTGGCCAAAGCCGGCGCCTTCGACTCGATCCACCCGAACCGGTCGCAAATCCTGCAATGCGCCGACATCTTCATGGCCTATGCCCAGAGCATGGCGGCCGAGCGAGCGGCGTCACAGGTCAGCCTGTTCGGCTCCAGCCAGTCCTCGCGGCCGCGCATTCCCAATGTCACGGCCTCTTCGGGACCGGCGCGTCTCGACGAAGAGCTGTCGGCGATCGGCTTCTACTTGTCGGGCCACCCGCTGCAGGACATGGTCGATGTCTTCAGGCGCAAGAAGGTCACGATGTACGCTGAAGCCCTGTCGCTGGCCCAGGAAGGACGTGAAGCCTTCCGCATGGCGGGCGTTATCCGGAGGCGGCAGGAACGTGCCGCGGCCGGCTCGGGCGAAAAGTTCGCTTTCGTGACCTTGTCCGATCCAACGGGCGAGTACGAGGTGTTGTTCCCGCCGGAGTCGCTGCGCAAGAACCGCGACAATCTCGAACCGGGCACCTCGATCGTGCTCAAGGTGCGTTCGAAGGGCCGCGACGGCGAGGTGCGTTTCTTTGGCGATGAAGCCACGCCGCTGGCGGCAACGCTCAGCACCAATGATATGGGACTTCGCGTCCACGTTTCGGCCCAGGTGATCGATCTGGCCCTGTTGCGGACCTATCTCGAAGAAGCGAAAGCCAAGACTGGTGGGGAAATCACCCTGCTCGGCGATGTTGGCGGGGAAGGGGAGGTCGAGATCAAGCTCCCGCAACGCTACAGTCTCGACGCGACGCTTCGTGGCCGCCTCAAAGCCATGCCTGGTATCAGTTACTTTGAAGACGTGTAGCGGTATATGGAATGTGCGAGCGGTTTAGGTTTAAAGAGCGCGGCTGAGCGAAATTGGGCCGTAACGCCGGTTCGACTAAAATCATTCCGATCTCGTTACAAACCTGATGTTTTTATTCCTGTAAGGCTTGCTTTTTTCTGAAATTGTGAATAGGTGCGCGTCATCTCACACGCAGACGTGCGCCCCGGCTGGTCCGGGACGTTCCGAGGCCAAGGCAGCATGTGCTTGCCGAAGCTTTTCTGTTTGCGGAGGATTATCGGAAGAAGGAAGATTTGACTTATGGCTATGCCTGAAATTTCTATGCGCCTCCTGCTCGAAGCCGGCGCGCACTTCGGTCACCAGACCCATCGCTGGAACCCGAAAATGGAGCGTTATCTGTTCGGTGCGCGTTCCAATATTCACATTATCGACCTGTCGCAGACCCTGCCGCTGTTCCATCAGGCCCTCCTGAAGGTACGCGAAGTGGCCGCTGCCGGTGGCCGCGTACTGTTCGTCGGCACCAAGCGCCAGGCGCAAGGCCCGGTGGCCGTAGCCGCCAAGCGTTCGGCGCAATACTACGTCAATCACCGTTGGCTGGGCGGCACGCTCACCAACTGGCGCACCATTTCCGGCTCGATCGCGCGTTTGCGTGAACTGGAGCAGGTGCTGGACACCAATCCTGCCGGCCGTTCCAAGAAGGAACTGCTGATGCTGACGCGCGAGCGCGAAAAGCTGGAACTGTCGCTGGGCGGCATCAAGGACATGGGTGGCATTCCCGACCTGATGTTCGTGATCGACACCAACAAGGAATCGATCGCTATCCAGGAAGCCCGCAAGCTGAACATCCCGGTTATCGGCATTCTTGACTCGAATTCGGATCCGGACGGCATCACCTACCCGGTCCCGGGCAATGACGACGCCGCCCGCGCCCTGCAACTGTACTGCGACCTGGTCGCCGACGCGGTTCTGGACGGTCTGGCTGCCGGCCAGGTTGCTTCAGGTGTCGATCTGGGCGCGGCTGTGGCTCCGGTTGAACCGGCCCTGTCGGCCGAGGCTTCCGAACAGGCCTAAGGCTTCCTATATACGGAGTCAGGGTTCCCGGCTTCGTCGAAACTTGCAACAGCTTAAGGCGTAGAGACGTCCTTAAGCTGTTGTTTAATTGACATGGATCGCCGTTAGCATGGCGGCACGATCTTAAATTTCTGAACTATGGAGGATTTCATGGCTGAAATCACTGCAGCGCTCGTTAAGGACCTGCGCGAACGTTCCGGCGTCGGCATGATGGACTGCAAGAAGGCGCTGTCCGAGAACAACGGCGATATCGAAGCGGCCATGGACTGGCTGCGCGCCAAGGGCCTGTCGAAGGCCGCCAAAAAGGCCGACCGCGTCGCCGCCGAAGGCCTGGTTGTCGTCGCCACCAAGGTCGAAGGCAAGGGCATGACCGCCGCTGCCGTCGAAGTGAACGCCGAAACCGATTTCGTTTCGCGCAACGACCTGTTCCAGGCGCTGGCGCGCAACGCCGGCAAGGCCGGTCTTGACAACGACACCGTCGAAGGCGTCGCCGCGGCCGTCAACGACGAAATCACCAACCTGATCGCCACTATCGGCGAAAACATGGTCGTTCGCCGTTTCGCGCGCTTCTCGGTCTCCGAAGGCGTCGTCGCCACCTATATCCACAACGCCATCGCGCCGGACCTTGGCCGTATCGGTGTGCTGGTCGCCATCGAATCGGCTGGTGATCCGGAAGCGCTGAAGGAAATGGGCCGCAAGATCGCGATGCACATCGCCGCCACGCAACCGCTGTCGCTGAACGTCGAGGACCTGAACCAGGAACACGTCGAGCGCGAAAAGGCCATCCTGACCGAACAGGCCAAGGAATCGGGCAAGCCTCTGCAAGTCATCGAAAAGATGATCGAGGGCCGTATCCGCAAGTTCTACGAAGAGGTCGTGCTGCACAAGCAAGCCTTCGTCATGAACCCGGATCAGACCGTCGAGGAACTGGTCGCCGAGACGGCCAAGACGCTGGGCACCCCGGTCAAGATCGTCGGCTTCAACCGCCTGGCCCTGGGTGAAGGCGTTGAGAAGAAGACCGAAGACTTCGCCGCCGAAGTCGCTTCGATGATGACCGGCCAGGCCTAAGCTGGTCGTTCGATGAGAAACAGGCGCGGTACCCACGGGTGCCGCGCCTTTTTCTTTGTTTCCGTTTGTCGCTGTATTTTTGCCAAGAACCGCTGCACACGTCCTGGCATATCGCTAATAAAGCCTTTTCCATCAGGCTTTGCGCATCAAGTCTTGCGTCCCACGGCACGGCAAACTATTCAGGGCGCTGAAAACCCACGCCCCCAGTGTGTCCCATTTGATTCCCGGAGATATTTTCATGGCCAGCGCCCCGGCAGATTTGAAATACAAACGCATCCTGCTGAAGGTTTCCGGCGAAGTTCTGATGGGGGATCAGGGCTTCGGCATCGACATGAAGACCGTACAGGCTGTCGCCGAGGAAATCGCCCACGTGGCACGCCAGGGCGTCGAGCTGTGCCTGGTTATCGGTGGCGGCAACATCTTCCGTGGCCTGTCGAAGGCGGCGGTCGGCATGGAGCGCTCGTCGGCCGACTATATGGGCATGCTGGCGACCGTCATGAATGCCCTGGCGATGCAGAACGCCCTTGAACGCCTGGGAGTCGATACGCGGGTACAGTCGGCCATCCAGATGAACGCGGTCTGCGAGCCGTTTATCCGCCGCCGTGCCATCCGCCATCTGGAAAAAGGCCGCGTGGTCATATTCGCCGCCGGCACCGGCGCACCGTACTTCACAACGGACACCGCAGCCGCGCTGCGCGCCGCGGAAATGAACTGCGACGCGTTGTTCAAGGGGACTTCGGTCGATGGCGTCTACACCGCCGATCCCAAGAAGGATGCCAATGCCCAGCGTTACGATAAGCTCAATTATCTTGAGGTCTTGACGAAGGATCTTCGAGTAATGGATGCGACGGCGGTGTCGTTGATGCGTGAAAACGAGATTCCTATTGTTGTCTTCTCCATCCGCAATGAGGGCGAGTTGGCCAAGGTCATCCACGGCGGTGGCGTGCACACCGTCATTTCGCAATAATTTCCAAGAAAACAAACAGCAGGAGGCAAGAGCTGCCATGAAACCTGATCTCAATCGCTATAAGGACCGCATGGACAAAGCCGTGCTGGCTTTGAAAGACGATTTCTCCGGTCTGCGCACTGGCCGCGCCTCGGCGTCGCTGCTCGACCAGGTCGTGGTCGACGCCTATGGTTCGACCATGGCGCTGAACGCCTGCGCAGCCGTGTCGGTTCCTGAGCCTCGGATGATTGCCGTCAATGTCTGGGACAAGGGCCTGGTCGTCGCGGTCGAAAAGGCCATCCGGAACGCCGGCCTGGGCCTGAACCCCATAACCGACGGCCAGACCCTGCGCATTCCGATCCCGCCGCTGACTGAAGAACGTCGCAAGGAGCTGGTCAAGATCGCCGGCAAGTACGCCGAAACCCAGCGCGTTGCGGTGCGTAATGTGCGTCGCGAGGCGATGGACGACCTCAAGAAGGCCGAAAAGGCCTCGGAGATTTCCGAGGACGATGAAAAGAAGGGCGGCACGGAAATCCAGGGATTCACCGACGCGGCCATCAAGCGCATCGACGAGGTCCTGAAGGCCAAGGAAGCCGAAATCATGCAGGTTTAGGCGAAGTCGAGAATCCGCTGTCCGCTGACGCCCCTGGCACGAGATCAAATCGGTTTGTCGGGCGGTACACTGGATGCGGGTTGCCGTCTTATCCTGATGTTTACGACCTGAATTTACTAGGGGACAGGGCCAAGCTGGATTAGATTGTCTGTTCCCTGTCTTTTCGCTACTGTCAGAAAGCCTGTTCATGCCTTTAGGCGCCGTTCCTGCCGATGAAGCCACGTCTGCCAGCGGATCGGCGCCCGCGCCATTGCATGTTGCTATCATCATGGATGGTAATGGGCGTTGGGCCAAGGAACGCGGACAGATTCGCACCCTTGGCCACCGGGCTGGCGTGGAAGCGCTGAAACGCACGATTACGGCGGCTGTCGATCTGGGTGTCACCCATATGACGGTCTTTGCCTTTTCGACGGAAAACTGGCGGCGGCCGGCGGCTGAAGTCAGCGACCTGATGGGCTTGCTGCGCGCCTTCATCAAATCGGACCTGGAACGCCTTCGCCGTGAAGGCGTTTGCGTCCGCATTATCGGTCAGCGCGAAGGGTTGCCTGCCGATATCGTCGCCATGGTCGATGATGCACACGAGAAAACCAAGGCCAATTCACGCTTCTTCCTTCAGGTTGCGCTGAACTATGGCGCCCAGGCCGACATCGTGGCGGCGGCGCGTCGTCTTGCGGAGCAGGTGGCGGCAGGAACGCTCATGCCGGAAGAGATTACCGACGAACGTTTCGAAAGCGGGTTGTCGACCCACGGTCTGCCGCCCCTCGACCTGCTCATCCGCACCAGTGGCGAACACCGTCTGTCCAACTTCCTCCTGTGGGAGGCCGCCTACGCCGAATTTGTTTTCCAGGACATTCTATGGCCTGATTACGGACGGGACGCGCTGAAGGCGGCACTCGATATCTTTGCCGGTCGCAGCCGCCGCTTTGGTGGCATAGAGGCGGGAAATGTCGCCCAACCCGCCTAAACCCACCAAGCCAGGCGCCCGCTGGCAGGAATTGTCCATCCGCATCGCTTCCGCCATCGTCCTGATCCCGGTCGTCCTGGGACTGATCGCCCTGCCGTTCGACTGGATGCCGTTTACGAGGCCGTGGCCCTTTCTGGTGATGATCAGTGTCGGCATTGCCCTGCTGGCGATCGAATGGGGACTTATGGTGGCGCCGAAGGCTGCCAGCCGGATCGCCGTGGCCGTGAGCGTCGCCATACTGGCCGCCGTCTTCGTCGGCTATCTGGGCCATCCGATATTGTCGATGCTGATTCTGGCTTTCGGATCGCTGTGCGCAGGGCTTTACGCCTATCGCCTCCAGGTTGGCTGGATCGACGCCGCCTATGGCGTCTTTTACATCGGCCTGCCCGGTATCGTCCTTATCTGGCTGCGTGACACCCATCATGGGGTCGACTGGGTGTTTTTCGCCTTTCTGATCGCGTGGGCGGCGGACAGTGCGGCCTATATCGTCGGCAAGATCGTCGGCGGCCCCAAGCTGTGGCGGCGGTACTCTCCGAACAAGACCTGGTCGGGTTTCGCCGGCGGCATGATCGCCGGCATGCTGACGGCGGCCAGCCTCAACGACCTGACCCATCTGTTCGTGCATGACACATCGGGGCTGATTGTCGGCCTGGTGGTCGCCCTGTCGACCATGGCGGGTGATCTTTGGGAATCCGCGCTCAAAAGGCGTTATGGCGTCAAGGATGCAGGCACGCTCATTCCAGGTCACGGCGGATTGCTCGACCGCGTCGACGGCCTGATGTTTGCCATTGTCGCGATAGGGGCTATACGTCTTCTGGTCATGCTCGGAACAGAGATCTAAACGTGCGGCGTATTTCCATCCTTGGATCGACGGGTTCGATCGGCGTATCGACCCTGCGGCTGCTGGAAGAAACCGGCATTCCCGGCCGTGATTATGTGATCGAAGCCCTTGT
>CBIHPL010000119.1:0-8799 GCA_966212005.1 uncultured Asticcacaulis sp. | reverse complement strand
CTGAAGCACAAGCAGCCTTGAAGAACGGCTAAGGCACATAGTTGAGGATGGGCGACAGCCAGCGTTCGGCATCAATGGTTGTCCATCCCTTGCGGCGGGCATAGTCCTCGACCTGGTCCTTCTCGATCTTGCCGACGCCGAAATAGTGCGATTTCGGATGCCCGAAATAGAGCCCCGACACCGAGGCCGGCGGCGTCATGGCCAGGCTTTCGGTCAGTTCCATCCCGGTGCGATCGCGCGCGTCCAGCAGGTCGAACAAAGTCCACTTCTCGGTATGATCGGGCTGGGCCGGGTAGCCCGGCGCCGGACGGATGCCCTTATACTGCTCGGCAATCAGCCCGTTGATGTCGAGGTCCTCGTCGGCGGCATACCCCCACAGTTCACGGCGAACCTTTTTATGCAGGGCCTCGGCAAAGGCTTCGGCCAGGCGGTCGGCCAGGGCAGTCGACAGGATGGCGTTATAGTCATCCCCCTTGGCCTTGAACCTGGCCGCGATTTCCATTTCGCCGTGGCCTGCGGTGACGGCAAAACCGCCGATCCAGTCGGGCGTGCCCTTGGGCGCCACAAAGTCCGACAGGGCGGTATTGCTCTGCCCTTCACGCGTCTTCTTCATCTGCTGGCGCAGGCTGTGGAAGGTTGCGATGACCTCGGTGCGCGTCTCGTCGGCATAGACCTCGATATCGTCTTCGTCGTTACGGTTGGCCGGCCAGAAGCCGACGACGCCGCGCGCCTCGAACCACTTCTCATCGAGGATGCGCTTCAACATGGCTTGCGCATCCGCAAACAGGCTGGTGGCGGCCTCGCCGACGACCTCGTCCTCAAGGATGGCCGGATACTTGCCCGCCAGTTCCCAGGTCGCGAAGAAGGGTGTCCAGTCGATATGGTCGGCCAGGTCGGAGAGATCGTAGGGACTGAAGGTCTTCAAGCCCTGGAAGGACGGCTTGACCGGCGGTTCGGCGGCAAAGTCGATCTTGAAGTGGTTCGCGCGCGCCTCAGACAGCGTCGCGCGCGGCTGCGAACCACCCTTGCCATACGAGTCGCGCACGCGCGCATAATCGGCTTTTGTGTCAGCGACAAACGCATCGCGTTCGGTCTCGCTCAGCAGGTTCGACACGACGCCGACGGCCCGCGACGCATCCAGCACGTAGACGACCTGGTTGTTGGAATAGCCCGGTTCGATCTTGACCGCCGTGTGCGTCTTCGACGTCGTCGCGCCGCCAATCAACAGCGGAATATCAAAGCCCGTGCGCTGCATCTCACGCGCCACGAAGACCATTTCGTCCAGCGACGGCGTGATCAGGCCGCTGAGGCCGATCATATCGACCTTGTGTTCCTTCGCTTCGGCCAGGATGCGGTCGCAGGACACCATGACGCCGAGGTCGATGACTTCGTAATTGTTGCACTGGAGCACGACGCCGACGATGTTCTTGCCGATATCGTGGACGTCGCCCTTGACGGTCGCCATCAGTATCTTGCCGGCTGCCTGATAGCTGCCGCCGGCCGCGACATGCGCTTCCTTCTCGGCCTCCATGAAGGGCATCAGCCAGGCGACGGCCTGCTTCATGACCCGGGCCGACTTCACGACCTGCGGCAGGAACATCTTGCCCGCGCCAAACAGGTCGCCGACGACGTTCATGCCGGCCATCAGCGGGCCTTCGATGACGTGCAGCGGGCGCTCGGATTGCAGACGCGCTTCTTCGGTGTCGGCGTCGATGAATTCGGTGATGCCGTGGACCAGGGCGTGCTTCAGGCGTTCGGCGACACTGCCTTCGCGCCAGGCCAGATTGGCGACCTGGACCTGACCCTTTTCGCCTTTGTACTTTGGCGCGAGGTCGACCAGATATTCGGTATTGCTGATGTTATGGCGCTGCGGGCGATTGAGGATGACGTCCTCGACCGCCTGGCGAAGCTCGGGGTCGATATCGTCATAGACCGGCAGGTCCCCGGCATTGACGATGCCCATGTCCATGCCTGCCGCAATGGCGTGATAGAGAAACACCGAGTGAATGGCTCGCCTGACCGGCTCATTGCCCCGGAACGAGAACGACACGTTCGACACGCCGCCCGACACCCGTGCATAGGGCAGGGTCTGCTTGATCGCACGCGTGCCTTCGATGAAGTCGACGGCGTAGTTGTTGTGTTCGTCGATCCCAGTCGCGACGGCGAAAATGTTCGGGTCGAAGATGATGTCTTCGGCCGGGAAGCCAACTTCATTGACCAGGATGTTGTAGGCGCGGGTACAGATCTCAACTTTACGCGCAGCTGTGTCGGCCTGACCAACCTCATCAAACGCCATGACCACGACGGCAGCGCCGTACTTCAGGCACTCACGGGCGTGGTGGCGGAAGACGTCTTCGCCTTCCTTCATCGAGATCGAGTTGACGATGCACTTGCCCTGAACGCACTTCAGGCCCTCCTCGATCACCTCCCACTTCGAGGAATCGACCATGATCGGTACGCGCGCGATATCGGGCTCGGCCGCCAGAAGGTTCAGGAAGGTCCGCATGGCGACCACTGAGTTCAGCAAGCCTTCGTCCATGTTGACGTCGATGATCTGGGCGCCGGCTTCGACCTGCTGGCGCGCGACATTGAGCGCCTCGGTATAGTTGCCTTCGACGATCAGCTTCTTGAACTTCGCCGAACCCGTGACATTGGTCCGTTCGCCGATATTGATAAAGGTAGGGGTCATGATGCCCCCGCTTTAAAGCGATATGCCCCCTGGGAAAAGCCGAAAATCAGCCACGCTATGGCATGGCCTTCAACGACCAGCCCTTTTGACGGCAATATCGATCTGCCCTTTTAGAAAATCGACAAAATCGAGCCCCTGTGCCTTGAGCGACTTCGGGTACAGCGAAGCCTTGGTCAGGCCCGGCAGGGTATTGGTCTCGAGATAAATCGGTCCGTCCTTGGAGATGATGAAGTCCGAACGCGAATAGCCGCGACACGACAGCGCACGGTGGGCCTTGATCGCCAGGTCCTGGAGCTTTGCATTGACCTCGGCCGAAAAGCGCGCCGGGCATATTTCCTGCGTGCCGGCCGCCAGATACTTGGCCTTGTAGTCGAAGGCGCCGCCATCGGGCACGATCTCGACTGGCGGCAGGGCGATCAGCGAACCATCGGCCTGCTCCAGCACGCCGCAGGTGGCTTCGGATCCCGTGATGAAGGGCTCGATGACATATTCCGCCGTCTTGGCCGCCTGACGGACGGCTTCGATGTCCTGGGCCGAATTGACGAAGATCAGGCCGAAGCTTGATCCGTCCTGCGACGGCTTGGCGATCAGCTTGCCATAGTGCGCCAGGGCTTCGTCGGCGTCGGCCAAGGCGACATTGCCCGGAGAATGGACACCGGCGGCCGCGACGAATGTTTTGGCGCGGACCTTGTCGAAGGCCAGGTTGGACGAGGCCGAACCCGAGCCGGTGAACGGCACGCCGCGCATTTCGGCCAGGACCTGGAACTCGCCGTTCTCCGGCGAGCCGCCATGCAGGCCCAGTACCAGGACGCGGTCCTCGGCCGCGGCGCGGTCGAGCGCCTCAGGCAGTGTGCCGATGCGCGCGCCATCGGCCTTGAAGGCGATTTCAAACGGCCGGTCGTGGCCAAGGACCGCTTCACGTGTCGCTTCATGGACCGTGTCGTCGGAGTCCCAGAACCACAGGTCGGCGTCCGGCAAGGCCGTCGTCAGGGCCTGGGTCGTCGCGACGGCAACAAGGCGTTCACGGCTGTTGCCGCCGAAGAGAATCGTAGTGCGCATGTCAAGTCCCGGTGGAGTCTGGCGCTCTTTTATTGCGCCTACAACCTCGATTTCAACCAGATAGGCCGGATTGACCAGGGCCTGGACCTGCACTGTGGCGCGCGTCGGCTTATTGGGCTGTTCGGCCGTGCCGAAATATTTCGAATAGGTCTTCATCATGCCGGCAAAATCCATCTTGCCGCTCATGGCCGGATCGCCGACCAGATAGACCTTCATATTGACGACGTCGCCAAAGCCAAGACCTTCCGCCTTCAGCGCGTCTTCGATTTTTTTCAGCACGCTTTCGGTTTGCGCTTCGGTGTTTCCGTACCGGTCCGTCGTGCCTTCGATCGGCGACGGCACCATACCCGATACGTAAACCGTCGAATAGCCGGGCGGCACGGTGACTGCCTGAGCGATGGGAAAGCTTCCGGCGTAGGTGCGGGTGACCTCGCCGGCTGGCGGCCCATCGACGGTCAGGTGCAGATCGCCGTCCCCCGTGCCGTCATAGAGCACACAGGCCGACAATGGCAAGCTGAGGATGGCAGCCGTTCCGGCCACCCGGGCGAACTTCAAAAGGGTACGGGACATCGGGCCTCCTCAGGCTTTGAGAGATTTCTGCCGCTCGGCAATCAGGTTGACGACGCGGTGGGCGGAGCAAAAGGCGCCCTGCTGCCAGGACGAAACATGACTCATATGGTCGCCGGCAAAATAGACCGGGCCGTCGGGTTGTGACAACAGCGCATAGGCGTCAGGGTCGCCCTGGGACAGGAAGCCCGCCAGCCCGTGCGAATAAGGAATGCTGGCCCAGTTGACGATGGTCGGGGACTTCATAAGCGCTGACTGGCCGGGATGCAGGCGCTCGACCGTGTCACGCGCATAGGCGATCTGCTCCGGCATCGAGCGCTTCGCCATGTTGCCGTCGAAGGCATAGCCGGCGATGATCACGCCTTCGGGAGAATGAAAGCGGTTCGACGGATACCAGGTCGCAAAAGTATCGCGGTCGGTAAAGCTCAGGCCGCCATAGATATGGTCGTTGGTTTCCCAGAACCGGGGACTTTGAAAGGCAATCTTATAGCCGCCGACGTAAGAGCCCTTGTTCTTGTCGATCGCCGCCTTGACGGGCTTCGAGAAGTCGTTGGCGATCCCGGCCAGCGCCGGCAAGGGAATGGTGCAGATACAGTAGTCGGCGGACAGCACGTCGGCACGCGCCGTGACCCTGTCGTAATAGAAGATATCAACCCCGCCTTTTGTGCGGCGGATGCGCTTCACTTCGCAGCCCTTGCGGATGACGTTGCCGAGCCTCTGTTCGAACGCCATGGGGATGCGGTCCATACCGCCGACCGGCTGTTGCATGGTCGCCTGGAAATCGGCGGCGTCGGCGAAGGTCGCCACCGCCTGGACAAAGGGGTCGCCCACCACCGACAATGGCAAGGCCGTGCGGAACTTCGGGCCTTGCGCACCCGCGGCCGGGTCCTGGTCGTAGCCGGCATTGTCGCTGCCGCCATAGGTCAGTTTTTCACTCAGACGGCCCCATTGCGACAGCCCGGCCATCAGCTTGTCGCGGTCCTCCTTGCTGAAGGCGTCGTCAAGTGCCCCCTTGTTCGCCACCTTGGCCAGCAGTTCGGCCATGTGGCCGCGATAATCGAATATGGCCTGGCGCATCTCGACCGGCTTGCCGCCGTTCAGCCGATCCGCCTGGATGCGGGCACGTCCCGACCAGTTGACCTCTGTTTCCATCTCGACGCCGAGTTCGCGGCAATAGCCGAGCGTCGCCTGGTGGTGCGCCGGAATGCGCGCCGGGCCGGCATTGAAATAGTGCCCGTCGTCGAAGCCGCAGACCTGCTTCGTGCCGTCGATATAGTCGATCTGCGTGCCTTTACGAACCGTCCAGTTGCGGCCGCCGACGCGGTCGCGCGCCTCCAGAATGGTGCAGTGATAGCCGGCCTTGCCCAGTTCGTACGCCGCCGCCAGACCCGCCGGACCGGCGCCGAGGATGGCGACCTTGACGCCCTCCCCTGAACCGGGCGCGAGCTCGGGCGTCCCCGCCCAGGCTTCCGAACCAGTTAAGCCAAGGGCGTGCAGCGCCGCATAGCCGCCGGCAAAACCGGCTACGGCGGTAAAACGTGTCAGGATGTCCCGGCGTGTCGTCATTTTCCAAGCCCCCGATGCTCGAAAGTTGCGATGGAAACCGGACGCTAACGATGTTTTCTGAAATTGGCCAGCCCGGTCTCAGCCGAAACTACTCATAATTCTGTCACCTGGTGTCAGCATCACGCATAGGCGACCCAGCCGCGCCAGGTCAGGCCGGCAAAGACGAGCTCGACGCCCGTAAAGCCTGCCTCTTTCAGCAAGGCCTCGTCGCGCGCCGGACCGACGCTGTGCAGCATCCCCTTGACGTGGGTTCGCGCCCGCGCAACCATCTCCGGGTCGGTGCCGCTGTCTTCGGAATATCTGGCATAGCGTTCGAACTGAAGATCGGCATCGGCTGCATCCTTGTCGATCGCCATATGGGCAATGACGAACGGCGCGCCGGGCTTCAAACGTTCGCGCACGGCTTTCAGCGTTTCCAGCTTCGCACCGTCGTCGGGTACGAAATGAAGCGTCAGCATGCAGGTGCCACCGTCGAACCGGCTTTGCGGCGCGTCGAAGATCAACCCTTCGACCCAATCGACCCGGTTGGCGGCATCGCCCAGGGTCGCCTTCGCCGCGTCCAGCATCTCAGCCGAAGGATCGACGCCGCAGAAGGTCCAGCCGGGCTCGGCCTGCGCCATGGTCAGGATTTCCAGCCCGCCACCGGCGCCGAGGACAAGAATCTTGCCGTCCCTTGGCATACGCTCGCGCAGCATCTGAAGCATGATGCGGTGCAGGCCGTCGAAACCTGGCACGGAACGGCGTGGGCCTTCGGCATATCTGGCGGCGTGTTCCGCGTTCTTGAAGATGTCGGCGAGATTGTCGAGCGTCTCAGTCATCGGCCTTGCACCCTTGCCAGTGCCTCATCAAAAGTGTGCGCCACGCACTCGCGCCGCCGTCATCAACGGCATCGAGGACGAGGTGGTAATCGATATAGCCGGGATGGTTCGGCTCGTGACCGTCATGGGCGTCGATCCACAGCGGCCCCGAGACGGCGCCTGTGACGTCGAAGCGATAGGCCGCCCTGCCCTTCCAGTTCACGCTTTCCGCGAAACGCGCCGTGGCCGGGCCTTGCCAGCGCAGGAAGGTTTCGACACCGTCCTCAGGCCAGACCAGGGCGACGCCGAAAGCGAAATCGGCCTTGTAATCGCGACGCGCCGGCAGCAGCGACGTCAGATCGGCCAGATCGAAATCGTAGAGAATCCACGGTCCGGCTGGAATGGGCAGCGTTTCGGTGTGATCGCCGATTTCGACACGCAGGCCGCCGTCTTTGCGGGTCAGCGTTCCAAACGCATCCTGACCACCCTGGCGGTTGAGCTTGCCCGCCACAAGCCGAGTCGGCTGTTGCGCCTTCAGGTCGAGATCGGCAGTGACATAGGCCGAAGTCGTACAGGGCTCGACCGCCTTGTTGACAGCCACGCGATTCGCCGTCTCGCGATAGACGTGGACCTTCTCCCGCTCGGAGCCGTCGCTGTTGCTGCGGCTGTAGCTCAAAATGCGGCCAACCGGCGGCGGGTGGGCGCATCCCGCCAGCATTGTCGCCGCCAACAGGACCGCCGCTATTCTCATGCCAGTTCGAACGGTTCAAGGCCGGCAAGGCGCAAGGCCTTGGGGCGATCAGGTATCTGACGCGGCGTGACTCCGCGCACCTCGTCGGCCACGTGCCTGATGTGGTCGGGTGTCGTGCCGCAGCAGCCACCCAGGATGTTGACAATGCCGTCCTTGGCCCACTCATGCAGTTCATGGGCAGTTTCGTGCGGCTGTTCGTCATACTGGCCCATGGCGTTGGGCAGGCCAGCGTTCGGATAGGCCGCCACCAGGCAGTCGGCGACGCGCGCCAGCTCCGCCACATGCGGCCGCATCAGGTCGGCGCCAAGCGCGCAGTTGAAGCCGATGGCAAACGGCTTGGCGTGCTTGACCGAGTTCCAGAAGGCCTCTGCGGTCTGGCCGCTCAGGGTTCGTCCGGAGCGGTCGGTGATCGTGCCGGAAATCCAGATCGGAAGTTTCTCAAGACCTTCGTCTTCCAGGTCCATGATCGCCTTGATCGCCGCCTTGCAGTTCAGCGTGTCGGTGATGGTCTCGATCAGGTAAAGGTCGACCCCGCCTTCGTTGAGCGCCTGGATCTGCTCGCGATAGGCCTGATAGACCTGGTCGAAGGTAACCAGGCGCGCACCGGGATCGTTCACGTCCGACGACATGCTGAGCATCTTGTTCAGCGGCCCGATCGAGCCGGCGACGAAGCGTGGCTTTTCCGGTTCCCTGGCCGTCCATTCGTCGGCGGCCCTGCGGGCGATCCTCGCGCCTTCGAAATTGATATCGATGACCGCCCTAAGGTCGAGGTGATAGTCGTCCTGGGCGATCGTCGTCGCCGAGAAAGTGTTGGTTTCGGAAATGTCGGCGCCAGCGGCGAAGTACTGGTTGTGCAGGTCTTCGATAATGTCCGGCCGCGTCAGGCACAGGATATCGTTATTTCCCTTGAGCTGGCCGTTATGATGCTTGAAGCGCTCGGCGCGGAAGTCGTCTTCGTCCAGCCCGCGGCGCTGGATCATCACACCCCATGAGCCGTCGAGCATCAGGATTCGTTCTTTCGCAGCGGCCTTCAGGGCATCGATACGATCTGCACGGGTCATTGCTTGCTCTCCTGACGCTTCAACTCGGTCTCAAAGGCCTTTTCCTGAGCGGCCACCAGCTTCGGCAAGGCCTGGCGATCCACAAAGGCATCCGCCCTGCCAGCCTTTTGCGCCGCCCGTTTTTTGGCCACGTCCGCAGCGGATGGATGGTTGGTCAGCAGGATATCGGCCTTCATCGTCTTAAACGTGGCGAAGCTCTTGCGATAGTCCGTCACTATATCGGGATGCGCCTGATTGCCGACAAGGACATTTCCCGCGGTCGTGGCGCTGCAGTAGGCGCTTCGGATTCCCGCCGACGGCGCCTACGGG
>CBIHPL010000118.1:0-8898 GCA_966212005.1 uncultured Asticcacaulis sp. | reverse complement strand
TCGAACCCGTGACCTGATGTTTACAAAACAACTGCTCTACCAACTGAGCTAAGCCGGCCTGCCGTTCCGACGGCAGGGCCGTCGGCAAGGGCGACTGCCCGCCCGAGCCTTATGCGAGGAGCCCTCGCGGCATCTGAGCGAAACAGAGCGCGCCTTATGCCGAGGCCGGTTGCGGTTGTCCAGAGCAATTTCAAACGAAATAAAGCTTGCTGTGCAGAAGCCGAGAAAATACAGGTCTGCGACCGGACTCACCATCTTGTAGATCAAGGCAAGGGGTCCGAGGACCCCTTGACCCCGATCTATAAGAAGATTGAGTACAGCTCTATGTCCCGCATACTGATCACCTCCGCGCTTCCGTACATCAACGGCATCAAGCACCTCGGCAATCTGGCCGGGTCCATGCTGCCCGCCGACGTCTATGCGCGCTTCATGCGGGCGCGCGGCCACGACGTCCTCTATATCTGCGCCACCGACGAACACGGCACGCCCGCTGAACTGGCCGCCGCCAAGGCCGGCCAGGACGTCCGCACCTATTGCGACGAGCAGCACCTGATCCAGAAAGAAGCCGGTGAACAGTTCGGCCTGAGCTATGACTGGTTCGGACGGTCATCGTCGCCGCAGAACCGCGAGCTGACCCAGATGTTCTGCGACGCGCTGGACCGTAACGGCCTGATCGAGGAACGCACCGACAAGATGGTCTATTCCATCGACGATGGCCGCTTCCTGCCCGACCGCTATGTCGAAGGCACCTGCCCGCACTGCGGCTATGAAAAGGCGCGTGGAGATCAGTGCGACAATTGTGGCCGCCTGCTCGATCCCACCGACCTGAAAAACCCGTATTCGGCGGTGTCCGGCTCAACCAATCTCGAAGTTCGCGACACCAAGCATCTTTATTTGCTGCAAACCAAGGTCGAAGGCCAACTGCGTGACTGGATCGCCAGCCACGACAACTGGCCGCATCTTGCCAAGGCGATCGCCAACAAGCACCTGGAAGAAGGCCTGATCGATCGCGGCATCACCCGCGACCTGAAGTGGGGTGTGCCTGTCGGCAAGGACGGCGTGGCGCGGCCGGGCTTTGAAAACAAGGTCTTCTACGTCTGGTTTGACGCGCCGATCGAATATATCGGCGCCACTCGCGAAATGTTCGACGCGCAAAACGACCCCGACGGCTGGAAGCGCTGGTGGCGGTTGGATCAAGGCGCCGATGACGTTCGCTATGTCGAATTCATGGGCAAGGACAATGTCGCCTTCCATACGGTGAGCTTCCCCGCCACCATCATCGGCTCGGGCGAGCCGTGGAAGATGGTAGACACGCTGAAGGCGTTCAACTGGCTCAACTGGTACGGTGGCAAGTTCTCGACCTCGATGAACCGCGGCGTCTTCATGGACCAGGCGCTGGAGCTGCTGCCGGCGGATTACTGGCGCTGGTACCTGATTGCCAATTCGCCGGAAAGCTCCGACAGCTCGTTCACCTGGGAGCAGTTCCAGGCGACGATCAACAAGGACCTCAACGACGTCCTGGGCAATTTCGTCAACCGCATCACCAAGTTCTGCGAAGGCAAGATGGGCGGCGTGGTGCCGGAAGGCGGCGAGGCCGGGCCGCTGGAAGAAAAGCTCTATGCCGATCTGTCAAGCTTGCTTGAAGAGGCGACGCAAGCCTTCGAAGAGATGGAGATGCGCAAGGCCGCGCAAGCCGTCCGCCGCATCTGGGTGCTGGGTAACGAGTACCTGCAGGAAGCTGCGCCGTGGACTGCGCTCAAGACCGATGCGGTCAGGGCAGGGGTCATTGTCCGCCACGGCCTGAACCTCGTCCGGCTCTATGCCGTGCTGGCGCAACCGTTGATTCCGTTTGCGGCGGAGAAGATCGCCGCGACGGTGGGCGCGACCCTGCCGCTTGACTGGCCGTCGACGGACGCAAAGGCCGAACTGAACCAAGTGACCCCGGGCCAGGCAGTCGCCGCCGGCGAGGTTCTTTTCCGCAAGATCGAGGACGCCCAGGTCGCCGAATGGACCGAGCGCTTCGGCGGCAGCGAAGGCTGATGCCGATTTGGGCGATGCTGTTTGGACTGAGCGGCCGCATCCGCAGGCGTGACTTCTGGCTGTGGTCGATCGTGAATTTCATCGGCCTTTGCGCCATGTCCGTGATCGTGACGCGCTTCTTTGTCGACACGGCGCTGGACGGCTCGGGCATGGGCATTCAGTGGTTTCATAATCTGACGATCATTGCGGCTGTGTTTCCGTTCCTTTGGATCGGCACGGCGCTGAACATCAAGCGGCTGCACGATATCGGACGGTCGTACCGCCGGTGGCGGATCAACCTGATCCCGGTGCTGGGCCGGGCATGGACCTTGTTTGAGTGCGGCCTGCGCGACGGTACGCCGGGACCGAACGAATATGGACCGTCGCCGAAGGGTATCGGTGATCCGGAGAAAGTGTTTGAGTAAGTCCTTATCCCCGTAAACAGATGACAGGGAGGGAAGACGGACATGGCCGACGACCACAATCTTGAACTCTTGAATCTCCTGTTCGATGACCGCGCCGAGAGGCGCGATGTGCTGGCGGGCACGGAAGGTTACGACCGCCTGCGTCAGCGCGACAAGGCGCGTCGGGACCGCGTGAAGGTCCTGATCAATGATGGATGGCCGCGAGACCCCGAAGCGCTCTATGCAGCGGCCTGGGTGCTCAACCATGGTGACCTCAGCGACGAAGCGTTACTCGGTCACCAACTGGCGGCGAGGGCGCGCGACCTGGGGCATGCGAAGGCGCGCTGGCTGGCGGCGGCGGCGCTCGATCGGTCATTGATGTATCAAGGCCTGCCGCAGAAGTACGGCACCAATATCGTTCCGGATGGCCGAGCCTACCGGCTTTGGGATGTCGATCCGGCGACGACCGACGACGAACGCATTGGCAACGACGTTCCGGTCCTGGCCGAGATGCAGGCGCGGGCGGCAGAGATGACTGGCCCCCAACCCGACATGGACGGCGCACCGGATTGGCTAAAGGCGGCGATTCGACGATGGAACGGTCAGGGATGATCTGGACATCCAGCATCAGCCCTGTAAACTCCGGGCCATGCACCACAGGGGAGGGATTTCGATGTCATTAACGCATATGCTATTCAGTGCGCAGGGGCGCATTCGTCGCCGCGACTACTGGCTCTGGTCGATCGTTACCTTCGTGGCCTATATCGCTATCTATGTCGGTGTCGCCATTGCCACCGGCAGCCTGGACAAGATGGGCAGCGATGATGAGCCCTTGTCGATGCTGCTCACGCAATTGGCCCTGGCTGTTCCGTCGACCTGGGTCAGCGTCTGTATCACGTCGAAGCGCTGGCACGACCGCGACAAGTCCGGCTGGATGTACCTGGTCCTTTTTATTCCACTTGTCGGCGTGATCTGGACCTTCATCGAATGCGGTATTCTTGACGGCACGCCCGGCTCTAACAAGTACGGGCGCTCGCCGAAGGCCGCGAACGCGCCCGAAACGGTATTCTGAGTCTACGCCAGATACTTTTTCAACCACGCCACCGTCCGACCCCAGGCCAGGTCTGCTGCCGCCTTGTCGTAACGTGCCTCGGACGTATCGTTGTTGAAGGCGTGCTGGACGCCGTCATAGACGTGTATTTCGAACGTCTTGCCTGCCGCAGTTAAAGCGCTGCGATAAGCCTCAATGCCGGCATTGATGCGCTCGTCCTTGCCGGCATAGTGCAGCAGAAGCGCCGCCTTGATGTTTGGCACGTCGGCCGCCGGAGCCTGCGATCCGTAGTAGGCGACGCCGGCTTTCAGGTTTGCGGACTTCGTCGCCAGCCGGTTGACCAGCCCGCCACCCCAGCAAAAGCCTACCGCGCCCACCGCTTTCACCGTGTCCTTGCGCGTCAGCAGGTAATCGACGCTGGCCTGCGCATTGGCCAGTGTTGCTGCCGGGTCAAGCTTGCCGATCAGTTCGCGCGCCTGGTCCTCATTGGCGGGCGTGCCTCCCGATGGCGTCAGGAAGTCCGGCGCCAGTGCGACAAAGCCTTCCAGCGCCATGCGCCGCGCCACATCGCGCGTGTGTTCGTTCAGGCCGCGGTTCTCATGAATAATAATCACAGCAGGCAACGGACCCTCCGGAGACTTCGGCCGCACGGCATAGCCCTTCATGGCGCCATAGCTGACGGTCTCGGCGGTCAGCCTGTCATCGGTATCGGCGACGATTGACGCCCTGGCGGGACTGGCGGCCAGCATCGGCGCGATGACCGCTGCTGCCGCTGACGATCCGGCCAGGATTGAGAGCTTTTCCATGAAGCCGCGCCGGTCAAGCGTGCGGTGGGTGAAATCGTCATAGGCGTCAATCATTGCCTGGGTGATTTTCGGCCCGTTCCTGTTTTCAGATACCATGTGTCCCGTCCTCTGCGCTGGTGCCGCCCCGGCTACTCAACGCAGTGGCAGGCGCTATCCGTCGCCGGTGGATTACGAAGCCGTCATAAACTAAATCCGAATTCAGTTTGTGGCGCATGGACTCCCGTTATACTCGTATCCGGAGAAACCAGGAAAGGAAACTCATCATGTCTCTGGTACAGTTTCTGTTCGGCTTTGAGGGCCGTGTGCGCCGTCTGCATCTGTGGCTGTTTTTTCTTGTCCTCAGCTTTGTTTACGGCGGACTGTTCTGGCAGTTCGGCAACATCCACGTGACCCATGGCGAGACCAATTACGGGCCGTTCGCGATGTGGACGGGCGTGATCACCAACCCGATCATCGATGTCTTTGCGCTGGTCGCCATCTGGATGAAGCTGGCCGTGCTGGTCAAACGCTGGCACGACCGCGACAAGTCGGGATGGTGGATGCTGATCGGCCTTATTCCCCTGATCGGCGGTCTTTGGATTCTTGTCGAGTGTGGCTTCCTTGACGGAACGCGCGGATCGAACAAGTATGGCCCATCGCCCAAGGGAGCCGGCGCGTCGGCGGGGGCTTTCTAGAAGACGTAACCCAAAAGGGAGATTTCCATGCCACTCAAAGAGTTGTTGTTCAGTTTCAACGGGCGTATCCGGCGCAGCCAGTACTGGTTGACGGCCATTGTCGTCAGCCTCGCCTTTTCCGTCATTTTCGGGACGATTATAGGTATTGTTGCCGCGGCGAATATGCGGGCTTTCGAACAGGGAACCGTCCCCGCTATCTTCTGGATCGTTTATTTCCTGTCCTTTATTCCCATCGCCTGGGTGAGCCTGGCACTGCTGGTCAAGCGCTGGCATGACCGCGACAAGTCGGGCTGGTGGGCGCTTATCGTTCTTATTCCGCTGGTCGGTCCGATCTGGCAATTGATCGAATGCGGCTTCCTTGATGGCACACAGGGGCCAAACAAGTTCGGTCCGTCGCCCAAGGGCATCGGCGCGGCCGAGAAGGTGTTTTAGTTAGATGGCGACTTTAGGAGCGCCCTGATGTCGCCATCACTTTGATGCCTGATTTTCCTATCGCAATTTTACCAGGTCGCGCGTCTATCCTCCTGAACCATAAGAGAGGGTACTTCGCCATGTTCCGTTCGGTGTCCAGCGGACTGCTCAATATGCTTTTCAGCGCCGAAGGCCGTATCGGCCGGAGCGACTACTGGCTGTGGTCGATCCTGGTCAATCTGGCGGTGCTGGCCATCCAGCACTATGTCTTCGGCTTCTGGACCCTGTCACCGGTTTTTCTCGACATACTGATCGCGCGCGGCGACGAATTGCCGGGCGATGTCGCCCTGATCCACATGATCCTGTTCCTGCTGACGCTGTGGCCGGTCCTGTGTCTCAATGCCAAGCGCTGGCACGATCGCGGAAAGTCCGGCTGGCTGGCCGGAGTGGTGCTGGCCCTGGGCGTTGCCTGCTACGCGTTGAACTGGGTCTATCCGGGCGACTATTATGACTATGATTTCTACACAGTAGCCCGGATCATACCGCTGGCCTATGCTGCCTTCCTGCTGTGGACCTTTATCGAATGCGGGCTGATGTCGGGTGAGCCACGCACCAACCGGTATGGACCGCCGGTTGGCTATTACGGCCGCGAGGAAGCCTATTACTAAGGCTTGCTATCTCCCCGCCCGGCGTGCTGAAGTGGCGCCTAAGCGACGGGGGAAAACGTGTCGATCTTTCAACTGCTTTTCAGCTTTAAGGGCCGCGCCCGCCGTCGCGACTGGTGGTTGGCCAGTATCGGTCTGTTCGCTTTTGTTACGGCGGCGGAATTTGCCGCCCATCAACTGCTGACCGGCCGGCCACCCGAACAGTTTTTCGAGGAAAGGCCTCTGAGGTCAGACCCCTATAGTCTAGCGCAATGGGCCCTGATGGGGCTGGCGGCATGGCCGTCCCTGGCCATTTCCGTCAAGCGCTGGCATGACCGCAACCGCCCGGCGTGGGTGGCGGTGATGGTCCTGGCGGAAAACTACGGGCAAACCTTCCTCCAGTCTCAGGTTGGGGGCGGGTCCGGCTGGCTGTCTTATATCGCGATGATGGTGATCGCCTTTGGACTCGCTATCTGGCAGGTCATCGAATGTGGCTGCCTCGATAGCACAGGAAACAACACATACGGCCCGTCGCCCAAGGGCGATGACACCGCTCTGGACGTCTTCTGATAACGCGTCTCAGTCTAATAGCTCGCGATATTGTGAAATGTCGCAGCCGTGAGTGGTGATACCTTCCCGCCAACGACCACCAAGAGTCGCTTTGTGAACCAAAAATAGGGAGCATGCCAATGCGCCTTACGGACGCGCTTCTGAGCCCCAATGGCCGGTTGAACAGGGCCGGTTTCTGGGGCGGATATATCGCTTTAAGTATCGTAACCGCGGTTGCCGCCTACAGCCTCTTGTCGCTGGCCGAGCGAATGGGCGGTGAGGGGCCGCTGAGTGACGCGGCGATGCGGCCCTGGTTGGTTGCCCTTGTTCTGCTCGTCCCGGTCACCTGGATCAGCTTCTGCTTGGCGGTCAAGCGCTGGCACGATCGCGGCCGTTCGGGCTGGTGGGTCGTGATCGGCCTGGTGCCGCTGATCGGCAACCTGTGGGGCCTTATCGAATGCGGATTCCTGGCTGGCACGGCCAGTGGCAACAAGTACGGACCGTCGACCGCCAAGGCCATATCGCCGCGCTGGTACGACGAGGAAATTCCCGAGGATATGGCCTGAAATATCTCAGGCCTAATGCTGGAAGTGCTTCACCTGCTCGGGCGTAATGTCCATGAAGTCCGGCACAATACGGTTGTACTCGTCCACACGCTTGGTATCGACGATGATGTCGCGATGGCCTTCCCAGATCATGTTCATCGCCACATACAGGATGACGAACAGGCCCAGGAAGCCGATCCAGCGGTGCTTGTGCAGGATCTTGGCGATAAAGTGCGAAGCTATGCCCATCAGGGCGATGGCCAGGATCAGGCCGAAAACCATGATCGAGACGTGATGGCGCGCCGCACCCGCGACAGCCAGAACGTTGTCGAGCGACATGGACAGGTCGGCGATCAGGATCTGGATGACGGCGGTCTTGAAGCTCTTGGTCTTGGCCGGCTTGACCGCGGCGCCGATCCGATCCGAATTGTTGACATCCACGCCAGTGGCGTCCTCCAGCGCGGCCTTGGCGTGGGCATCCTGTTCGGCATGGTGCTCATTGAGCTCGTGCCACATCTTCCAGGCTACCCACAACAGCAGCAGTCCGCCGGCGAACAAAAGGCCGACGACCAGCAGCAACTGCGCCGTGACCAGCACGAAGCCGATACGCATTATGACCGCGGCGATAAGTCCCCACATGATTGCCTTGCGCCGATGATGGGCGGCAAGCCCAGCGGCTGCCAGGCCCACCGCCACGGCATTATCGCCCGCCATTACCAGATCGATGAACACGACCTGGAAGAAGGCGGAAACCTGCGACACGAGGTGGGGATCTGAAAAGAATTCAGGCATGGGAAATCCGGCTGGGAAGGGTGTACACCGTGTTCCTAACCGGCCACGGCCTCAGATGTCCATAGCAGAGTTAATTTCGGGCGCACGCTTCATACAGCGAGATCGACGCCGCGTGGCTGACATTGAGGCTCTCGAAGCCGCCAGGCATCGGGATTCGTGCCAGATGATCGCAATGTTCGGCCACCAGCCGGCGGATCCCTTCGCCTTCCGCGCCCAGTACCAGGACGAGCTTCGTCAGGGACTGCCGCCAACCCTGCTGCGCCAGCAGGTCATGCAGGTGGTGTTCGCCTTCGCCGGCAAGGCCTATGCTGACAAAGCCGTTTTCACCTAATGTCTCAAGTGCCCTTGACAGGTTGGTCACCCGTGCGAACGGCACGACGTCAACCGCGCCGACGGCGGTCTTGGCCAGGACGCCTTGAAGGGGCGGGGAGTGACGGTCCTGCATGACCATGCCCGTCACCCCGAACGCCGCCGCTGAGCGGAAAATGGCGCCAATATTCTGTGGATCGGTCACCTGGTCCAGCATCAGGATCACGCCGTCTCCACGTTCCATCAGATCGTCCAGCGATTCGCCCTCCAATACCGGACCGTGCAAGGCCATGCCCTGATGGACCGCGCCCTGGGGCAAAAGGCGGGCAATGTCGGGCATGGGCTGAACCGTAACGCGGATATCCTGACGGGCATACGCCTTCGGATTGAAGCTTTTTGCCCGTTCCTCGCTCAAAATCAGCTTGATCGGCCCGGAACGAGCGGAATTTTTCAATGCGGCCTCCACCGCATGGACACCCCACAGCCAGCCGTCGTCATTGATCTTATGTTTTTGAAAATTATGCGGTTTTGGCGCGTCGCCACCGCCGCGAGGCGCCTCGCGCTTCGCCGCCTGAGGCTTGTCACCTAAAATTTGTGCACGGTTTTTGTTTGTATGCCGCTTGGGGTCGTTGCGTTCGTGAAAAGACGACACTATAAGACGCGCTCCGATTTGAGGCCTCGTTGAGGACTTCGA
>CBIHPL010000117.1:0-8945 GCA_966212005.1 uncultured Asticcacaulis sp. | reverse complement strand
CCTTCGCGGACGCTGCCCGTCAGGGTTTCGGCGACATAGACCAGGGCAGCATCGCCGGCGGCGTGGCCATAGGTATCGTTGATGGTCTTGAAGCCGTCCATGTCGAGATAGATCAGGCAGGCCTGTTCGCCGTAGCGCCTGCAGTCAGCCATGGCGCGATGCATTTCACGCAGGAAGGCGCGGCGGTTCAGCGTTGGCGTCAGGACGTCCGAATCGGCCAGGGACTGTGCATCATTGAGCGCTTTCGATTGCGCTTCCAACTGCAGCCGCAGCCGCGCGTTTTCCGCCGTGAGGTTGTCGATCAGCGCCTGGGCCGACGCAGGAACGGCGTCTTCCGCAGGCTTGCCCGGATGAGGGGAGGGCGGAGCGGGAACAAGGATGTCCATGACCGGGGGGGCGAATACCGGCGACGGTTCCGGCGCCGGCGCCAGGGGTGGCTCGACCTGTTGAATTTCGAAATATTGCGCCAGCAGACTTTGCATGGACGCGGTGGTCGCGGGTCTCGGGCCTTCCGGACGACCGGAAGGTGCGGTGCCGGCTGCATGCGCCGCGCTCACAGGGAAATGTTGCGAGTCCAAAACCATACCTGGAACTGATCGAGATGACACAGCGCATCCCCAACCGCGCCGACGCTATATCAAAGCATAGTCGAAACTGTGGCGCAATGTCGCGCGGGCGCCGTTAACCTCGATTAATGGCAAGAATTTGTGAGCGTTGCGGTGCACAAATTGAGGACAAATCATCCCTTGCAGTGGGAAAGCTTGTGACTATACTCCGCGCCTTTCCAAAGTCCCCTGTTACACAAGGATATCCGATGGCTGAAACCCCACCTGTGGCAATCATCATGGGGTCGCGGTCCGACTGGGGCGTGATGAAGGCGGCGGCGGCAATCCTGGACGGCCTCAACGTGCCTTACACGGCAAAGGTTGTGTCCGCGCACCGTACACCGCAGCGCATGTATGAATTTGCCACGGGCGCAAAGGCGGCGGGTTTCAAGGTCATCATTGCCGGCGCCGGTGGCGCTGCCCATCTGCCGGGCATGACGGCGTCGCTGACGACCCTTCCGGTCCTGGGCGTGCCGGTCCCGTTGAAAGAGGGGTTGAAGGGGATCGATTCGCTTTTGTCGATCGTGCAGATGCCTGGCGGCATACCCGTCGGCACTCTGGCGACAGGCGAGGCAGGCGCGAAGAATGCCGGCATCCTGGCGGCGCAGATCCTGGCACTCAATGACGCTGAGTTGGCCGCGCGCGTCGAAGCACTGCGTCAGGCGCAGACAGACGGCGTGCCCGAGACGGTGGAAGACTGATGGAGCCGCCCAAAACGACCCTGAAGTTAGGGGCCACGATAGGCATACTGGGCGATGGACAACTCGGCCGCATGTTGTCGCAGGCGGCTTCGCGCCTGGGCTTCAAGGTCGTGACCTTCGGCCCGGACAAGCAATCGCCAGCCGCGCAGGTGTCGCTGGCGTCCAAGGTCGCCGCCTATTCCGACGAAGACGCGCTGGCGAAGTTCGCCGAAGGCTGCGACGTCGTGACCTTCGAGTTCGAGAACGTGCCGGCGGCCAGTCTTGATTTCCTCGTGGCCCGGGGTGCCGTGGTCGCGCCGTCGTCCAAGGCATTGCGCATCACCCAGGACCGCGTGTTCGAAAAGCGCTTTGCACGTGAAGCCGGCATAGGCACGGTCGACTTCTTCGAGATCAACAGCGTCGATGATCTGGCCGCGGCCTATCGCGACAGCCCGACGCCTGAGGCGCTTCTGAAGACGCGGCGCGAAGGCTATGACGGCAAGGGCCAGGTCTGGGTGCGGTCTGCACAGGATGTCGAACAGGCCTATGCGTCGCTGGGTGGCCGGCCGTCGATCCTCGAGGCCAAGGCCGACTTCGTCCGCGAAATTTCCGTCGTGGCGGCACGCGGCTGGGACGGCAGCGTCAAGACCTTTCCGATCGGCGAAAACCACCACGTCCACGGTATTCTGTCGACAACCCTGGCTCCGGCGGATGTGCCGATCCATGTCCAGGAAGAGGGACGGGAGATCGCCGTCAAGGTGCTGGAGGGGCTGGATTTCGTCGGCGTTCTGGCGGTCGAGCTGTTCGTCCTGCCCGGCAACCGGCTGCTGCTCAATGAGATTGCGCCGCGTGTTCACAATTCCGGCCACTGGACCCAGGACGGCTGCGTCTGCGACCAGTTCGAACAGCATATCCGTGCGGTCGCCGGCTGGCCGCTGGGCGACTCCACCGCGCGTTGCACGGTCGAAATGACCAATTTGCTCGGCGCTGACATTCTCGAATGGCCGTCTCTGGCGGCGGAGCCTCAGTCGCGTCTTTATGTCTACGGTAAAGACGATCCCAGACCCGGCCGCAAGATGGGCCACATCAACCGGATCAAATCGTAATGTTCGTACTGTCCCTGACCTATAAGGTGCCGGAAGTCGAGGTCGACAAGCATCTCGATGCGCACGTAACGTGGCTGCGCGAAGGCTATCGCAGCGGCATGTTCCTGGCGTCGGGACGCAAGGTGCCGCGCACCGGCGGCATGATCTTCGCGCAAGGACCGCGGGAAGAGGTGGAGGCCATGGCCAAGCTCGATCCGTTTTCGGTGTACGGCGTTGCCGACATAGAGATCACCGAGATCAACCTGACCATGACCGCCGAGGGCCTTGAGGCTCTCAAGGGCTGAGTTTACGGCATGGCGTTCAGCTTGAGCGTCACGAAGGCGACGGTTCCGTTCGGATTGTCGCCATAGACTGGTTTCAAGGCATCCGGCACGCTGTTGAACTGCTGGACCAGACCAAAGCCTATGGTCGCGGCGTCGTTGACACGGAATGTGCGCACGCCGCCGAGCTCGGTCTTGGCGACCCAGTAGGCGTCGTGCACCAGCTCGTCGCTGCGGATGCGCTCATAGCGGGCGAGCGCCATCCATTTTGAATTGATTTTCCACGTATTTTCGAACAGCCAGCCATCGAGCGGCTTCTCGCCGGCATGGTGGCCGCCGTCGCTTTCACGCCGCGCCCAGGCCACGGTCGAGCGCAATCCGCCAAGATCGCCAAGATCGCGGGCGTATTCGACGCTCAGCGACGATTTGGTCTGGTCTTCATCCGGTGCCAGCGCCTCAGGACTTACCTGGTGCGCCCATGACGCCTGTGCTTTCAAATCCGGTGTCATCTGCCAGGTCAGCCTGAGGGACGTCGAATCGAGACGCGGACGTTCGAAATCGAAGCGCTTTTCGTCCGGCTCACGGCCGGTGAATTGCGAGGCTTCCAGCGTGACCGGTCCTTTCGACAGGCCGGCCGTAACAACGCCCCAGGTGATGTGGCCGCTGTCGAACCAGTGATGGGTCAGCGGGGCTGTCGGAAAGTTTTCGCCGGACGGCCGGTGCATGAAGGCAGTGGGTCCAAACGCGAACTCACCGGGATAGCCGATCTCTCCGAAGGCCGTGATATCGCCGTCAAACCGGTGGGTCAGCCGCGCCGTCAGCCCCATGAACAGGTCATGCGGATGCTGGCGGTCGACCAGATGGTTGACGCCGTCCGCCGTTTCCCCGGCCTGGAGCAGCAGAGGGTAGCCGTCCTTCCCCATGAAGGGGTCGGGCGACAGCATGGCCTTGAGTTCGAGGCTGTTGCGGTCGTCGAGCGCGCGGCTGGCCATCATCATGGCCATGCCCGCGACAAAGGTCTTGTCGCCGCCGCGCGGGCCCGACTGTTGGCTGTTAACCAGGGAAAGGGTTGCGTGAGTGTGGATGCGCCATTTCGAATCCGGCGCATCGTGGTTCATGTGTGCGTGCGGATCGTTGCCGGTTTGCGCAGCCGGCGTGGAGGCCTGCGTATGATGGTCGTGGGATTGTGCGAAGGCAGCTGTGGGCATCAGACCAAGCGCCATTAGGGCCGTGGAGGCGGCCCTGGTAAGAATAGACATGATTTGCGTCCTTGAAAGATATGATCGGGAAGGGGCGATCACACGCTCTTGGGCGGCGGGGGCTCGTGGGCGGGCGGCAGGCTGGACAGTTTCAGAACCGGCGCCGGGGTAAGCCTGAGATACTCGACGCGTACCGCCGACGGCACAAAGACCTCGGCGGGCGCGATCCCTGCCGGCTGGCTGCAGCATGGCAGCAATGGCTGCTGTGCCTTTGGCGCGGGTGCGTGGTGGTGATTGGCCGCCTGATCGTGGCACGGCGGAGCGGAGACGGGAGTGGCCATGCCGGCGTGGGCATTGGCCGCGATGCCGAACAGCATCCACAGGCAGGCAATGAGGGCGTGGACGGCCTTCACTGGCCGGCTTCCGCCGCAGCGTCGGAGCGTCCGTAACGCAGCTTGCCCAGATCGGCAGCCAGTTGCAGGAAGGCGGCTTCCGGCTTGAACGGCACCTTGGCCTTGAATTTCTCGTACTCCATGACTGCGTCGATATTGCGCGAAATCTGTTCGGATTGCGCTTCGGCGCCGCGCGACAGGCGCGTCAGCATGGCCGCGGCCAGGATGCCGCAGACGATGGTGCGTTTCGAGTAGTGGTTTTCATCGAGCGCCTTGTCGCCGGCGAGCCGCCATATAAGATCGGCTGTATCCCACATCAGCCGGCGATGCAGATCGAGGTGCATCGGCAGCATCAGAAAGCCCGTCAGCCGGTGAGCCAGCTTTTCCTCGCGCGCAAAGGCATCGATGCGCAGGTTGAGCAGATGATTGATCTTTTCACGGATTTTCATGCCGGGGAGGGCGGCCGTGACTTCGGGCGTCGTCAGCGCGGCGTCGTGGCCGCGCCACAGAATAGCGGCAATGTCGGGTGCGCCGTTGGGCGCAATCAGGTCGCGTTCGCCAACACTAAGGCCCGCGGCCCTGGCGCCCGCCTGGAAACTCATGCGGTTCAGCCCCAGTTCCGGAACGAAGCCGGCCACGGCCTGTGCCAGCGCGACTTCGGCGGACTTGAGATCGGAAAAGGGCTCGGCTTCGCTCATGTTGATCAGGATAGGCGCTCTGCGGCTGACAGCCAAGAGGGCATGTGCCAGCAAATTGTCGCAGCGCATCCCGCCGGCGCGCAAAAAAACGTTACCGGAATTCCCTTTTCGCGCTGCCTTTGGCTGGACATGAGCGTGGTCGTGATGTATGGGCAGTGCGATCGTCCCGCAGACCCCGTTTGCGGGCTCAACTTTTTTTACATCCCATGGCGGAGAGGACCGGCTGCGGCGCGGGCCCTGTCCTCGAAGGGGCCGCCAACAAGACCGAATGGAGAGAGACCTCTGGTACAGATTTTCGTCCGTGACAACAACGTCGACCAGGCCCTGAAGGCCCTCAAGAAGAAGATGCAGCGTGAAGGCTCGTTCCGTGAAATGAAGCGCCACGTGCACTACGAAAAGCCTTCCGAAAAGCGCGCTCGCCAGCAGGCTGAAGCCGTGCGCCGCGCCCGCAAGCTGGCCCGCAAGCGCATCCAGCGCGAAGGCGGCGCCACTGCCGGCCGTCCTTCCAAGGCGTAATTGAACGGACATCTGTATGAAAGCGCTGGAGGCCAGGCCTTCGGCGCTTTTTTCATGCTCTTTTGCTTGTCGCGATATTTTACCCAAAACCGCTGCACACGTTTTGGCATATTGCTTTAGTTCACGGAGATCCCCGTTGGCGACCCGAATAACCGATACAAGCCTGCCTGACCCGAATGACCTGGCCCTGCTGACGACGGCCATGCCTGCCGATACCAATCCGTCGGGTGATATCTTCGGCGGATGGCTGATGTCGATGATGGACCTGGCGGCCGGCAATGTGGCGTCGCGCGTCTCGCGCGGTCGCGTGGCAACCATTGCCGTCGACGGCATGGTCTTCCTGACGCCTGTCCACGTCGGCGATGAGGTGAGCGTCTACGCCAGGCTGACGTCGACCGGCCGGACCTCGATGAAGCTGCAGGTCGATGCCTATCGCCGCCCGCGGGAAAGCCTCGACAAGACGCGTGTTACAGAGGCAAGCTTTACCTTTGTCGCCATCGACGACGACGGGCGTCCCCGCCCTGTTAACCGATAAACGCTTTTCAGCGGTTTAGATTATGTTAATAATGGGGCTGGCGGGCCAGCGTGAGTCATCGCGCTGGTTATGATCGGGACATAACAAAATAAAGGGCCCCAACCATGCAATCGACCTTCTTCAGCCGTTTCCAGGACTGGCTTGCCGAATGGAACCAGGGCAAGACCCGACAACTGCTCGTCGTGCTGCTGGCGGTGCTTCTGGGGCTTTTGATCGGCATGGTCACCTATACGATCGCCAAATCGGTATTTTATTCGATCGCTCCCCGCTACCCGAATATTGATTTCAGCGCCCATTCGGATTTGCTGAAATCGGATCCGATCGGCTCCTATTGGGTCATCGCAGTGTCCTGGATTTTCGGCACCCTGGCCGGCGCCTATTGCGCCGTGCGCTGGGCCAAGATCGGACAGTTCCCGGCGTGGCTCACAGGTGTGCTGCTGGCGGCCTTTTTCCTCATTGACCTCGTTGTCCAGCCAAATACCTTGCTGATCTTCCTTATATGCCCGGTTCTGGTCGCATTGTGCGCGTGGGGCGGAGGCTGGCTGGGCATGTATGTGAACGTACAAAAGCAGGTCAGGTCCGATGCCCAGGGCAATGAGCCCGCCACCATGGCCGCTGTCGAAGAGCCTATTTCAGAATAATCAGGGTTCGCGGAACGCGATCCAGTCTGATCTGCACCGCCTCGGGCGCGTCGGCCGGGGCAAAGCACGGGCTGCCCTTATCGACGCTGCCATTCTTCGTTTCCGTCTTCAGGGCGACGGTCTTGCCGTTCGCGGAGACAGCCGTACCGCTGGTCGCGCCTTCGAAGCAGACGCGTTGAAGGTCAGGCACCATTATCGCCATCGCCCCGGCGGCCTTTTTTGAACCGGCGCGCGCCTGTTCGATACTGGCCTTAAGGGCCCTGGCGTCCAATGTCGTCGCTGGCGGAACCGAGGATGCGATCTTGATGCCGATGCCGATCTTGCTGTCCTTGGGGGCGGACATCTGGATTTGCGTACCGGCGGCGATGTCGGCGGCGGTTGGCACCGGTTGCATCAGTCCATCAGGCGCGAAGGTCAGCGGCACATCGCCCGACTTGCGTTTGAGCACGCCTTTGACCGTTACACCCTTGGCCATCAGGTGATAATTCGGATGGAAGCGGTCGCGTTCGTTGGCCGGCAGCTTGAGATAGTTGGTCAGGAACGGAAACAGCTTTTCAGCAGGAATAGACTGCGTCTCCACAGGCGTCTGTGCAGAACTGGCTGTTGCCATAACCACGGCGGCGCTTGCCGCGAAGAATGCCCCCTTCATGACGGCTTACTTCGGCGCTGTGTCGAACAGCGCGTTCGAAGCCGGATTGGACAGGGTGATGCGCGTCGCGCCGGAAAACTGCGACGGGACGAAGTAGGGCGTTCCCGCCGGATATTCGCCGGCCGCCTCTGTACGTGGCAGAGCCTTCTGCTGGCCGCCGACTTCGACCGTGCCTGAGCCGCCGCCGACGAAATAGACGCGGTCGAGCTTCTTGACAAGGAAGGAGGCTGCGCCGGCAATCTTGCCGACGGCCGCATTGCCCTGCTTGACACCAAGGGCGAGACCCGCTGCGTCATAGGTTCGGCCGCTGGCCTGGGTAGAATTGACCTTGATCTCCATGGCGTAGGAGCCCGACTGCGGCCCGCTGATGGTTATCTTGGCACCGCTGTTGAGTTGCGCCAGGGTCGGCAGCGGCGTGATGCGGCCGTCGCCTTGGACGGTCAGCGGAATTTGCCGGCCGCCGTCGACAAGGGTGATCTTCACCTGGGACTTGTCGGCGCGCTTGATGCGGGCGACGTAATAGACGTTGATTTGGGATCGCTCCGACGCGGGCAGACTCAGGAAGCCCTTCAGGCCCGGGAACGCGTCCGACGCAGACGCCGTAGACGTCGAGATACCGCCTTCGGAAGAAACCTGTGGGGCTTTAAGCTGCGCCATGGCAGGCGTGCCCGCAATCAAAGACAGGGCCGTCAGGCCAAGAACTATAGTCTTCATTTTCATAGATCGTCGCCCCCACGGAAACAGGACAGCTAACTAACATATGGGGCTATAGATACCAAATTAAGGCTGAATGGCGTATGAATGCGTAAGCCGGGCGTAAGTTCAGCAAAAAGAAACCGCCCGGAATCGTCGATCTCGGGCGGCTTTTTCATGCAACGAACGACTGAGCCGGTTACAGCCCCTTGACGATGCCTTCGACCATCTTCTTGGCGTCGGCGAACAGCATCATGGTATTGTCGCGGAAGAACAGCTCATTTTCGACGCCGGCATAGCCCGCCGCCATGCCGCGCTTGACGAACAAAACGGTCTGCGCCTTTTCGACGTCGAGGATCGGCATGCCGTAAATGGCAGAGGTCGGGTCGGTCTTGGCTGCCGGGTTGGTGACGTCGTTCGCCCCGATGACGAAGGCGACGTCGGCCGTGGCAAATTCCGAATTGATGTCTTCCAGTTCGAAGACTTCATCATAGGGCACATTGGCTTCAGCCAGCAGAACGTTCATGTGGCCGGGCATCCGACCGGCGACCGGGTGGATGGCGTACTTCACCTCGACGCCTTCTTCCTTCAGCTTGTCGGCCATTTCACGCAGCGCATGCTGGGCCTGGGCGACGGCCATGCCGTAGCCGGGGACGATAATGACCTTGGACGCGTTCTTCATGATGAAGGCGGCGTCGTCGGCCGAGCCTTGCTTTACCGGGCGCGTTTCGACTTTGCCGCCGGCAGAGGCCGCGCCGGTGTCGCCACCAAAGCCGCCCAGGATGACGCTGACGAAGCTGCGGTTCATACCCTTGCACATGATGTAGCTGAGGATCGCACCCGAAGACCCGACGAGGGCGCCGGTGATGATCAGGGCGATGTTTTCCAGCGTGAAGCCGAGCGCGGCGGCAGCCCACCCCGAATAGGAATTGAGCATCGACACGACGACCGGCATGTCGGCGCCGCCGATC
>CBIHPL010000116.1:0-9006 GCA_966212005.1 uncultured Asticcacaulis sp. | reverse complement strand
GGGTCCCCGCCAGCGCCTCGGCCCGGTTCCAGTCGCGACCGGCGATGATAACCGGCACGTCGTGGCGGCTGAGTGCCGTGGCGATACGCTTGCCGAAATTGCCGTAGCCGCCGAGAATGAGGACTTCACCGCTCAAGCGCCACCTCGGCTACCTTGAATTCGCCCTCGTAGGAATATTCCATGGCGCTGCCGAACAGGCTGCCATATGTCCCCATGCGCATACGAAAGCTGTCGGCGCCGGTCGCTTCTTCGAAAGCGCCGCCCCGGCCCATGAACAGTTCGCCCAGCCCCGGCAAAGGGACATCGACGCCAAGGATGCGCCAGACATAGCCTTTATGTTCCAGCATGACCTTGTCGTCCCTGAAATAATAGCCGCAGCGCCAGCCAATGCCGCACGGCATATATTCCGTAACATCGTGCGCGCCGTTTGGCACCAGCCGGGAACGGAACACATAGGGCTTTTGCGGAAAAGCGAAGTGACGCTCGAAGACAAAGACCTTGCTGTCGGGCTCGCTGAAGAAATGGACGGTGCAGGCGATATTGTCGCTGTCGCGCGGCGTCAGCATGCCGAGCGCGCCCATCAGCGGCGCCATGAGCTTCATCAGCGGGCCCATGCGGATGGTCAGCCGGCCTTCAACCGTCACGCGGTCGCGGGTGCACGGCCGGTTGGCATAGTGCAGCTTCATGGCCGGCGGCAGGGCGTCCCATTGTTCCGCGAAGACTTCGGCAAAGGTGGGTTCGGTCATATCGGCGTGCGCCCCATTATCTTCAGCACCGTATTGCGGAGGAACTTCATCGCCGGATAGGCGAGGGTTACGGTCGACCGGTTGCGGAAGAGCGCGACATTCAGCCTGTTGAGCCAGTCATTGTCAGACCCCAGCATGGCCAGGAGATGCAGTGCATCGGCGCCATGGTAAAGCCGGCCATCGAACCTGGCGACAATGCCTTCATTGAGATCGAGGTTTGCAGCCGTAATTGCCTGCATGATCTCTGTGTCGCGGGCCTCACGCGCATTGATTACGTGCAAAGCGCCGACGGATTTTTTCAGGCGGTACATCCGGGCCGTCGCCGAACAGAACGGACAGTCGCCGTCATAGACGAGCCATAGGGTGGCGGGCGGATTGCTCATGACAGATCAACGGGTTAAGGTGGCCGACCTTAACATGCAAGGCCGGGGCGGCAATGGCAAACTGTGCGGCATTTGGTTGCATCAAACCATGACCTATCTGACAATCAAATGGATCCACATCCTGTCGTCGACCATCATCTTCGGCACGGGCCTGGGCTCGGCCTTCTGGATGTTCGTCGCCAACCGCACGAAGAATGTTCCAGCGATCGCCTTTGCAACCCGGACCGTCGTGCTGGCGGACTGGCTGTTCATTGCGCCGACGGCGGTGCTTCAACCTCTGACGGGACTGTACCTGGCTCATCTCGCCAACTATCCTCTGACGGCGCCATGGCTGGTGGCGGCGATTGTCCTGTACATCTTTTCCGCCGCGTGCTGGCTGCCGGTGGTGTGGATGCAGATTCGCATGAAGCAAATCGCCAATGCCGCACTGGCGGCGGATGAGCCGTTGCCGGCGCAGTACTGGGCCTTCGATCGCTGGTGGATCATCCTGGGCAGCCTGGCCTTTCCGGCATTTGTCGTCATCTTCTGGCTGATGGTGTTCACGCCATCCTTCTGAGCTGGGGATAAGTTGCGCGATCCTATTGCATGATGCGGTCATCTGCCCATGTCTTTGCACAACGCAAAGGAGAGACAGCATGATTGACCTCTATGTCTGGGGCACGCCCAATGGCCGCAAGATCACCATCATGCTGGAGGAGCTTGGCGAGCCCTACAACATCCACAAGATCGACATCTCGAAGGACGAGCAGTTCGCGCCCGAATTCCTCAAGATTTCCCCGAACAACAAGATCCCTGCCATTGTCGATACCGACACCGACGGCGGGACGCTAAGCCTGTTCGAATCCGGCGCCATCATGATCTACCTGGCTGAAAAGTATGGCCGCTTCCTGCCGGATGACAGCCGCTATACGGCTATCCAGTGGCTGATGTGGCAGATGGGCGGCCTAGGCCCCATGATGGGGCAACTCGGCTGGTTTGTCATATCGGACAAGGAACAGACGCCGACCGGCGTCAACCGCTATGCCAAGGAAACCGAGCGCCTGTTCGGCGTGCTCGACAAGCGTCTGGGTGAAGCGAAATACCTGGCTGGCGATGAATACACCATCGCCGACATGGCCATCTATCCCTGGCTCGCCCAGTACCGTGTCCGCGTAAAGGACCATGTCGAGCCGCTGCTTCAGGCGCGTCCGAACATCCTGCGCTGGATGGATGAGGTCGGCAGCCGTCCCGCCGTGCAGCGAGGCATGCAACTGCCTTAATCGGTCAGCCGGCGAAGACCGATCCTGTGCTCATAAGCAGCATTTGCCGCCGGATCTGCGGAATGAGACACGGCCGACAGGCTGACGGTCTGGGTGCGCAGCTCTACCGGCACATTGTCGTTATTCTTCCGGACCTTGGTTTCACGTAAGCGCCATTGACCGGAGGGCAGTGGTTCGACTGTGCCGCTGACCTCGACGCTGTTCGTATCTCCTCGAGAGCATACGACCTGAGCTGCGACCCTGTCCCATGTCTCGGGATCGCATTGCGCGTCGAAATTCGCCACGCTGGCGTGACCCGGGCTGGCAAAGTCTATGATCTCAAGATAGCCGTCGGACATGATGCTTTCCTGTTCTCCCACGATCAGGAAGCGGTGGTTGGGAGAGACCTGGAAGGTGTCGCCGACCCAATGGTTGTCACCTCGTGCGTTGATCAGCAGGTTGGAATTCTGTTCGCCGTTATTGTGTTCGATGACGGCGAATGTCTCTTCCTTACCCGCTATGCTCTGCAAGGTGATCAGGCCTGCAAACTGCCACAGACTGCAGGTGCCGTTGCCCTCGCATTCGGCCTTGTCGACATCACTGAAACGGGCGGTCGGTTTGCCGTCGAAGCTTATCGTCAGATCGTCGCCGGAACGGCTGGCCTGATTGGGAAAGCGTTTGAAATTCTCGGCTTCCTCGGCGCGCCATGCGTTAAACCAGGGCGATTTCGTAAACCATGGCGGGGCGTTGGCTTCGGCGCTTTGTTCCGGTTTCCCCAGACTGTTGGTCCATTGGGAAATGCCGACGCTGTCCGGTTGGGCCGATACCGGTGTGTCGGGGTGTCCTTGCTTCGCCGCCGGTTGGCAGGCGGCAAGGCACAGCAAGAATCCAAGTCCGGTAAGATGTAATTTCATAAAGCCCCCCAATTCCAAGGGAGCCTATCACGTCTGCGGCTTCTTGGCATCCTTGCGGCGCACATAGAGCACCTTGTGCACCCGGGCGACGACCACGCCGTCGTCGTCGATGATGTCGACATCGTATTCGGGTTCGGTCTTGCCACGCGTATCGGCCTCGGCCCTGACGCGTGCGATCTCGTCCTGCGGGATGTGGAAGATGGCGCGAACATTCTTACGCCCAGGTTTCAGGAACTGGATCGACGCCGCCTTGTCCCAGACGATGTAGCCGGGTCCCAGATTGTTCATCATGATGGCCACGAAAAACGGATCGCACATCATGTAGAGCGCGCCGCCGAACTGGGTGCCGAAGATGTTCTTGTTCCACCAGCGCAGCTTCATTTCCACGGTGACGGTGGTGAAGTCCTTGGTCACATTGATGACGCGGATGCCCGCGCCGATCAGCGGCGGGTAGAGATTGATCAGTTTGAAACGGTCTGCCTTTGCCATGCGAATGTTTCTATACTGATTGGTACAAAATTCAAGGTGTAACCTGAACTTGGTTCCGT
The DNA here is from genome assembly GCA_966212005.1 of uncultured Asticcacaulis sp. GTDB lineage: Bacteria > Pseudomonadota > Alphaproteobacteria > Caulobacterales > Caulobacteraceae > Asticcacaulis. The sequence goes on along the minus strand of CBIHPL010000116.1, from coordinate 5,177 downwards.
GCGTATACATGGTAAGGTGTGGAACGGAGAGGCAAATGGTCAGAGGCGAACCCAGTATCCATCCGCTATGGCTCAGGCTGGTCCACTGGACCAATGCCGCGGCGGTGGTGGTGTTGATCATGAGCGGCTGGCGCATCTATAACGCCACCGGTTTCATGGGCTTCAAGTTTCATAAGGACATTACGCTGGGCGGCTGGCTGGGCGGGGCGATCCAGTGGCACTTTGCCGCCATGTGGGTGCTGTTCGCCAATGTGCTGATCTACGCGGTCATGAGCGTGGTGACGAAGCGCTGGAGCCGCCAGTATTTCCCGTTGACGCCCAAAAGCCTGTGGCAGGACGTGACGCATTTCGTGCGCGGCAAGCTGAGCCACGCCGACCTCAGCCGCTATAACGCCATCCAGAAAATCGCCTACCTGTTCGCCATCATCGACCTGGTCGTCCTGGTCGTATCGGGACTGGCTTTGTGGAAGCCGGTACAGTTGTCCTGGCTGGCGGTGCTGGTCGGTGGCTATGAAGGCGCGCGCAGGGTACATTTCTTCGCCATGACGGGTATCTGCGCCTTTATCGCCGTCCACGTGGTCATGGCGTTGCTGGTGCCGAAGACCGTCAAAGCCATGATCTGGGGGCGGTAATGGACGACAAGATCAAGAACGATGAAGAAGCGATTCTGAAAGAGGCCAACGGCTTGCTGAAGGACCCAGGCAGGCGGCGGCTGCTCGGCAATGTACTGACGCTTGGCGGGCTGTCGCTGGCGACCGGTGTGACGCTGAACCACTATGGCTCGGTCAAGAAGATGCTCGAGGCTGTGTCGCGCTTCAATGACAGCGCGCAAGGGGTAATCTTTCATCCGTCGAGCCGTGCGATTGAATATACCGAGGCCGACGTCACCAAGCCGTTTCCGTTCAATGCCTTCTACGCCAAGAGCAAGGCGCCGGTGGTCGATCCAGCGACCTTCCGGCTGGAGCTGTCGGGCAAGATCAACGACCGCCGCTCGTGGACGCTCGACAAGCTTTATGCCTTGCCGCAGACCTCACAGATCACCCGCCATATCTGCGTCGAAGGCTGGAGCGCCATCGGCAAGTGGGGCGGGGTGACCTTTGCGGAATTCCTGAAACGGGTAGGGGCGGATACGACGTGCAAATTCGTCGGTTTCAAGTGCGCCGACGGCTATTACACGTCGATCGACATGCCGACGGCGCTGCATGCACAGACATTGCTGACCTTTACCTTCGGTGACGAGATATTGCCGCGCGAATATGGCTTCCCGATGAAGCTGCGCATGCCGACCAAGCTGGGGTACAAGAACCCGAAACACATCATCGAGATCTGGGTCAGCAACGTCTACCCCGGCGGCTACTGGGAAGACATGGGCTATAACTGGTTCGGCGGCAGCTAAGCCATTAAATCCACAAACCCCGCATTCAGAATCCTTGCCGCATCGTCCGGCGCAATGCTCAACAACAAACCGCGCTGGCCGGCATTGATATAGACCGTGTCGAACAATTGCGCGGTTTCGTCGATGGCCGCCGGTACGGTCTTTTTCTGGCCGAAGGGCGAGATGCCGCCGACCTTGAAGCCGGTCATGCGTTCCGCGTCGGGCACCTTCATCATACTGGCCGACTTGCCGCCAAAATGCGCCGCCAGCTTCTTCATGCTGACTTCCTGAGGTGACGGCACGACGACGCAGACCGGCTTGCCGTCCAGCTCAGCCATCAACGTCTTGAAGGTCTGGTCCGGATCGATGCCAAGCGCTTCGGCGGCTTGAAGCCCGACCCGCGGCGCATCGGGATCGTACGGATAGGGATGCAGGTCGAAGGCGATACCCGCTTGCGTCAGGAAAAGGGTCGAAGGCGTGGTCTTGGACATGAATCGCGTTTTACGGTTATAAGGCGAGCGATTCTACCCGCGAGGCGACATGGCCACAATCACTCTTATCGGCCCCGGTGCGATCGGCCTCAGCGTCGGCATGGCACTGCTCGGCGGTGGCCATGACGTCACCTTCGTGTCGCGCCAGCCCTTTGATATGCTCAGCCTGACCATGAATGACGGCGAGGTGCGCCAGCGCCCGGTGCGGGTGGTGATGGCCGAAGACGCGCCGCCGGCCGATTGGGTGATCCTGTGCGTCAAGGCGCACCAGGTGGCGTCAGCCGCCGAAGCGCTCAATCGCGCCATCCAGCCGGGCACGCGTATCGCCGTGTTGCAGAACGGCGTCGAGCACATCGAAAACACCGCGCCCCATGTGCCGGTAACAACGCTGATCCTGCCGGTCATGGTCGACATACCGGCCTCGAAACTGGGCAATGGCCGGGCGGCCTGGCGGCGCAGCGCCCATATGATGGTTGAAGATTCGATCGACGGCCAGGCGTTTCGCGACCTGTTTGCCGGCAGTTTTATCGACGTGGCGCTGACCGACGATATCGTCACGCGCATGTGGCGCAAGCTGTTGGTCAATGCCGGGTCCGGCGCGATCCTCTGCCTGAGCGGCAAGCCCATGGGCGTGTTTCACGAACCCGGCATCGTCGAGCTGGCGCGCGGCATACTGCATGAATGTCTTGATGTCGGCCGGGCGGAAGGCGCGAAGCTGACCGAGGATATGGTCGAGGAACAGATTGCGTCCTGGCTTTCGGCGGCGCCCGAGGAAACCAATTCCATGTACGACGACTTCATGGCGGGGCGCGTGACCGAGTGGAATGCCCGTAACGGCGTGCTGGTCCGCAAGGCTGAAAAGCACGGCATTTCCACGCCGATCAGCTGGGTACTGGTGCCGCTGCTCGCGGCACAAAGCCGACAGATGACTTAAGCCTTACGACAATCGCGCAGAAAGTCCGCGACTTCGGTATCGGTGGTCGAGAAGCTGGTTACCAGCCGGTACGCGTCCGGGCCTTCGTTCGGCCACGGATAGAAGAGATGTCCTTTCGCCGTCAGCCGGTCGGCAAGGACCTTGGGCAGGGTAACGAACAGTTCGTTGGCCTCGACGGGATGCAGCAGGCCGACGCCGTCGATTGCGCTCAAACCTTCGCGGAGCGCGCCGGCCATCGCGTTGGCGTGCGCGCCCAGCTTCAGCCACAGGCCGTTGTCCAGCAGGGCCTGCAATTGCGCCGACACATAGCGTGCCTTGGATGGCAGCTGGCCGCCACGCTTTTGGATGTAGGCGAAATTTTCAATCAATGATGGATTGAAGATGACGACGGCCTCCGCCAGCATGGCGCCATTCTTGGTGCCTCCGAAACTGAGGATATCAACGCCGGCCTCGTGCGTCGCCTCGGCCGGATGGCAGTCCAGGTGCGCGATCGCGTTGGCGAAGCGCGCGCCGTCCATATGCGTGTAGAGGCCGTATGTCCTGGCAACGTCCGACACGGCGCGGATCTCGGCCGGCGTATAGACCGTGCCGAGTTCGGTGGCATTGGTCAGGCTGATGGCGCGCGGCCGCGATGTATGGGGCGCGTGCTCGAGCGTGCGTTCGATCAGCGCACCGATGCCCTGTGGCGTCAGCTTGCCGTGTGCCCCGTCAAGCGCCACGATCTTGCCGCCGGTGAAGAACTCCGGCAGTCCGCATTCGTCATTGTTGATGTGGCTCTGGCGATGGGCCAGGACCGACTCGTATGGCCGGATCATTGAGGCCAGGGCCAGTCCGTTGCAGGCAGAGCCATTGAACACCGGAAAGACGCGCAAATCCGTGTGCCGGAAAACCTGGCGAAACGTATCCTGAAGCTTCAGCGTCACCGGATCGTTGCCATAGGCCGGCACTGCGCCGTCATTTACCGCCGAGAGAGCGGTCATGACGCCGGGATGGACGGGGGCGGTATTGTCGCTTGCAAAATTGGCCATGGAGGTGACTAGCTCGGGGTAGCGATCTTCATCAGGATGAGACCGGAAATGATAAGAACGGCTGCGACGACCCGGGTCAAGCCCAGGGGCTCGCCCAATACGGTGGCGCCGACGATGAAGGCGCCCACCGCGCCGATACCGGTCCAGATGACATAGGCAGTACCAAGCGGCAGGGTCCGCATTGACAGGGACAGGAGCCCGAAGCTGGCGATCATGGCGACCAGGGTGACGATGCTTGGGGTAAGCCTGGTGAAACCTTCGGATTGTTTCATCGCGTAGGCCCAGACGATTTCAAGGAACCCCGCGCAGACAAGATAGATCCAGGCCATATGGCCCTCCTTAAGAGAACCGGGCCGTCCCGGAAAAACTTGCCCGAAAATGGGGAGGTCGTCCTCGTCCCCCACATAGGACGTCAGGTTGGGAATGCCAAGCCGCCGGCCTTGCGATCCTGCGTCCTGTTGCGGAAGATATTTGAAAATATTTGCCAAACCGGCGTTCGGCGACATGGGCGTGTGCCTGTCAAAACAACGTTTGCATAGATTGCTGTTAATAAATTCTCGCTTGGAGGGAATCCTGGCGAAAAACGCGCTGCGCCTTTGATCTCATGGCTTTGCGATGAAAATAAAAATGGCGGAACGCTGCTATTGCGGAGCAGAGGTAAACACTGAGCTTGAGCAATGAAATGCTCTGCTTTCCGTGTCTCAGAAAAGCCAAGATTTACCGACTCTTATATTTATCGTGATACACGCTGTCGCATGAAGATTGTTTTCGCGCGTCTGTTTGTCCTTATTGCGTGCCTGTTCGCCGCGCCTGTCGCTGCCCTCGCGGCTGAGCTGACGGTCGTAGTGGCTGACGCCGCGGGCAAGCCCGTGTCATCGGCCGTGGTAAGCTATGTGCCGGCCGCCGGTGCGGCGATTCCCGCCGGCGTCAGAACTGCCGCCTATACCCTGACGCAGAAAAACCTGAAGTTTGCTCCTTACGTGCTGGCCGTTCCGACGGGCGCGACCGTGAACTTTCCCAACCAGGATCGCGTCAACCACCACGTCTATTCGTTTTCCAAGGTGCAGCCCTTCCAGTTCCCGCTGTACGGGCAGGGCCGGACCCGCACAATGAAGTTCGATCATCCCGGCACGGTTGCCGTCGCGTGCAATATCCATGACTCGATGAGCGCCTATATCCGTGTCGTCGATACGCCCTATTTCGCCGTGACAGACGCATCGGGCCGCCTGACCCTGGCAGGTGTGCCGGAGGCAGCCGGTGTGCTGTCGGTCTGGCATCCGATGATGGATGCGCCGGAACACTCGGTGTCGCGTAACCTTGCCCCGGGCAAGCCGGCCGTACAGACCTTC